>NZ_JBHYMF010000038.1:0-49749 GCF_042742855.1 Streptomyces sp. NPDC058877
CCGACCACTGCTCATCAGAAAGATCCCCACGCCCCACACCATGATCATCGCGGAATGGGAGCCAGAACCGGACCCCGACCTAAAACACGGCCTAGTAGCCAGGTGCCACCCCCGCGGCCGAGGCCAAGCACTCCTCCACGAAGGCCAAGACCCGCAGGTGATAAACGGCAGCGGTGCGCCCCAGGCTCACGTTGTGGCCCGCCGCCCGCAGATGCTCCACCGTCACCGAAGGCGCAGCGCTCAACAGCGAAGCCATCGTCCCCAACGTCTTTTCATCCCTGCACCACCAAGCCTCGTGCTCGGCAAAGGTGAACCGCACCGGAAGACGCACCCGCGGCGCCAACTCCTCGTACTGCACGGGCCACCACACGGTTTCCCCCGACTCGCGCACCGGAGTCTCACACAGCAGTGCTCGACTGGCCCGGAAGGTCCCCGGCGGATACAGCTGCAGCGGACCCCAGTTCAACCGGCTGGCGCCGCTCCCCAACGTCGAGGGGAAGTGCAGGGCGCCGGGATCGTAGCGGTAGCCGGTGCCGGAGGTGTCCAGACCCAGCAGCGGCACGTCACCACGATCGCCGGCCGCGGCGTGCAAGGCGGCCTTGCCGCCGTCGGAATGCCCCAGGAGGAACACCCCGGCACCGATGTCGTGCGTGCGCGCGTGTTCCTTCACGACCGCGTGCACGACCTCGGCCTGCTCGGCAAGGGGCAGCCCCTCGGGAAACGCCTGCGCGGAGGCGCCGTAACCGGGCCGGTCCACCGCCAAGACCGCATGGCCCTGAGCGGTGGCCAGATCGAGGAAGGAGTTCCAGTACGCAGCCCGCATCCCACGCCCGTGGACCGCCAAGACCGTACAGCGCGGGGCGACCCGGCCACCAGCAGGCGCCCAGATCGCCGAGAGCCCCACCCCACCGGCATCGACGTCCACCACGTGCGGGGCGTCGGCCCGCTGGACACCACCGGCACCGGCCACGCCCACCGGCGACCTCATCGAACCTCCCTTCCCGCACGCGCCGAGGCCATCTCGGCCACCCAGGTCGAAGGCGAACCCGAACGAAGCAGGGAAGCCCCCACCAGCAGCCCGCCGAACCCCGCGTCCAACAGTCGCGCCGCGCTGGCCGGACCGTCGATGGCGCTCGCACTGACCGGACACCGCGTTCCGGTGGCCCGCACCGCCGCCAGCAGACCCATGCTCCGCCCCAGATCACCCCGGTCGCGCTCACGCGCCTTGATGTCCTTGTTGTTGACGGCGATCACACACCGCTCGGGTTGCGAGATCCGCTCCAACTCGGCTTCCTCGGTCACCTCCACGAACGGGGTCAACCCCACCGACAACGCCTCCGTCACCAAGGTGTGCATCGACGAGGCGGGCAACAGGGCCGCCGTCAACAACACCGCCGAAGCACCCCACTCCTTGGCCGTGCGGATCTGGTCCTTGCGCGTGATGAAGTCCTTTTGCAACAACGGCAGATCGGTCATCGACGCCACGTCCCGCAACAACGCGGGCGAACCGCCGAACCACCGGCCGGTCACCACCGAAATGCACGGCGCACCCGCCGACTCGTACGCCGCCACGATCGCGGCCGGGGTACGCCCGCCCAGCAGGTCATAACCGTGGGCATCACGACGCTTGACCTCCATCACCACCGGGGTCGGCGAGGCCGACAAGGCATCCAAAAAAGAGGGTGGGGCACAGCAACCCGCAGTGCCGTGACTGTCACGGACGGGCTCGGAGGTGGTCATGACGACAACTCCCTCTCACGTATCGGGTCTCAAAAGTGCATGTCAACAACCGGGATGCGCCACGGACGGCGGGGAGCCCCCAAGGGCCACGGCATCAAAGGACGCCGGCGCACCACCAGAGACCCGGGTGCTCCCCAGCGCCGTGGCGCCCTCGAAAACCGTCGCCGGGCCGCGATCACCGCCCGTCTTCCACCCACGGACCAAAGCGGCGATCCGCGCGGAGTCAAAGCCCCCGCCCTGCGGGGCGCGGGCAGCGGTGTCCACGTCGATGCCCCGAAAACCCGGATGCCGCACCACCTCGTCGTACCTCGCCCGCGCCGTCGCCGTCAGCCCTCCCGCCAGCACGAACGGCCGGGACAAGCGCGGCAGCAAAGCAACGACGTCCACCGGATCCAGCAACTGCCCGGTGCTGCCGATCCGACCGTCGTCGGTGGCGGCGTCCAACAAGAACAGATCGGTACCGGCCCGCGCATACGCCCCGATCAGCGGACGCTCCACACACCTACCGCCCGCACCCACGTGCAGCACCTTCACGATGCCCACCGACCGCGGCAAAGCACGACGCAACTCACCCACCACAGAAGGAGGTTGATAGGCATGCAACTGCACCCACCCGACGTCGGCCTGCCGCGCGATGCTCACCAGCACGGCCGGATCGGCCAAGAACGTCACCCAGGCCGGCAACAGACCGGCTTGCCGCACCACCGCCGAAAGGCCCAAGAACGCCTGCCGGTCCAGCTCGCGAGGACCACCGGGCACACCGTGCCAAAGCCCCACGCAGTCCGCCCCGGCCGCTGCCGCGACCTCGACGTCCCACGCACCGGTGGCCCCGCACACCTTCAACAAGACCTGCGGCGAGGAAGGCCCCGACGGCGCGCCGCTCACTTGCCCAGCCCCATGGCCGAGGCGATGCGGTTGTACTGGATCTCGTTCGTACCGGAGTAGATGGTGCCGCCCACCGCGTTGCGCACCTCCTGCTCCAAACCGTACTCGGCCATGTAACCGTGCCCGCCGAAGATCTGAACGGCGGCGACACTGCTGGCCAAATTTCCCTGACTGGTCATCAGCTTGGCGATGGCGAGGTCAACGGTGACGTCCTCACCCGCCTGCAACTTGGCTCCCGTGTCGTAGAGCCACTTGCGGGCGGTCTCCCACTGGATCTTCATGTCGACGATCTTGTTCGCGATCGTCTGGTACGACCCGATCGCCTTCCCGAAGGACTGCCGCGTGCGGGCGAAGTCGACACAACGCTCCAGCCGGTGCTGCATCTCCCCGACGTTGACGATGAAGGAGAGCAAGATCTCCCGCTTCATCACGTAGTCCAAGACCAACAACCCGCCCCCGACCCGGCCCAGCACCGCCGAACGCGGCACCCGCACGTCATCGAGGAAGACCTCGCTCAGCGGCGCGGTCCGCAGCCCCATCTTCTTCAAGGGACGCCCACAACTCAGCCCCGCGGTGGCACGATCCACCAAGAACGCCGTCGTGCCCAGCGGCCCGCCCTCGGGATGGGTACGGGCATAGACCACCACCACATCGGCCACCGGCCCGTTGCTGACGAAAACCTTGCTGCCGTTGAGCACGAAGTCCTCGCCGTCCCGAACCGCCCGGGTGGACATCGCCATCGCATCCGACCCGCCGTCGGCCTCGGTGATCGCATGGGCACCGATCACCTCACCGGAACAGATCCCCGGCAACCACCGCTCCTTCTGCTGCGCAGTACCAAAACGCTGCAGCGGTATGCCGGTGGAGCACAGGGAGGTGGTGGCACAAAAACTCAACCCCGCATCCCGGTTGTGCTCGCCCAACCCCTCCCACACGTACATCGTGGTCAGCAGCGACTGCCCCAGCCCCCCGTACTCCTCCTCGAAGGGCAGCGCCAGCAGCCCGGTCTGCTGCACGAGCTTCCACTTGTCCCGAGGGAAGACGGACTGCTCGTCGAGGGCGATGTGGTCTGCGCTCAGCGCCTCGCCCCACCGGGCCAGCCCCTCACGCAGTTCGATCTGGTCGGCGTTCCAACGGATCACGATGGACCTCTTCGCATGGGTGATCGGGTCGGGCACGCGGCGGGGACGCCCCCCGCCGCGCACAACCGGGTTACGGCACGGCCGGTGCCGGGTCAGTAGGCAGAAGAACGCGCCGCGTCCAGGTCGTGCACCTCGTCCCCGCGCAGGGCCGGCGAGAACACACAGACCAGCCGCAGGTCCTCGTGCGGACTGGCCACGAGGAAATGCGCATCGTGCCGGTCCAGCGCGTACATCCGACCCGGCACGATCTCGTGCGAGGTGCCGTCCAGCTCGATGACCTGGCCCGACCCGGCGATGCAGTAGCAGGCCTCCAGATGGTTGACGTACTCCAAACGGGACTTGGTACCGGCGGAGACGACGGTGTCGGTGAGGGTGTAGCCCAGGCCGTCCTCGGCCAGCAGGAAGCGACGGCTGAGGCCATTGCCCCACTCGACGGTCTTCACGGACTCGATGTCGCGAACGATCATGGCACTCTCCCGTGTGTGCGATGGTGTGTGGGGTTGGGGATGTGGCGGGTGGAGCAGTCTCACTGCGGCACGGACCCCACGACAGAAGGGGGCCGTACGGAGCGGACGAACAAGCGGAAGGCGTCGATCACATCGCCCCCGCGGTCCTGCGCGGCCTCCACGGCGGCGACGGCAGCCGAACCGATGATCGCGGCATCGGCACCAGCAGCCCCCACGGCAGCCACGTCCTTGGCGGTGCTGACCCCGAAGCCAACGGCGATCGGGGACGTCGTGTGCGGCCGAAGCCCGGCAACCGTCCGCGCCAAAGCGGCATGGCCGGCCCCCGGAGCGGTGCCGCTGCGCCCGTAGTGGGCGACCAGATACAGATAGGCGGACGCCTGAGCAGCGGCCTGCTCCTGGGTGCTCGAAGCACTCTGGGCATAGCAGGTGGTGACCACCGGCAACCCGACCTGCGCGGCCGACCCCAGATGCTCCTCCCGCAGCCGCGGCGGCAGCGCGTGCACGAGCAGCCCGTCCACTCCGGCAGCGGCGACGTCCCCGGTGACGGCAGCCAGCTCACGGTCGGCCAGCGAGTAGCGCCAGTCGGCCAGCAGGGCGATCCGCGTGCGGGCCAACCGCGGCCGCACATCGGCGACGAAGCCGAGGACCTCCTCCAGCCCCACCCCGCCCCGCTCCAAGGCCCGCCGGGCCGACCGCCGCACGACCGGCCCGTCGGTGACCGAGTCCGGGAACGGGACGGCCAACTCCAGGCAGTCCACCCCCTCCTCGTCCAACATGAACACCAGCTCGCGCAACACCGCCAGCGGCGGATCACCCGCATTGAGGAACAGCGCCAGACCGGGCACCCCCCCGGCGCGCCGCGAAGCAAAGAACGGCGCCGGCGCCGCCACCGGCCCCGAGGCGGCAACACGACCCGCCGCCGGCACCACGGGCCTAGCCACGGGCCGTCACCCCCGCCAGCGCCGAACGGCGCTCCCGGCCGGCCGCAGCAAGCCGGTCGACCAGCTCCACCGCGGCCCCCGACCGCACCGCGCCCGTGGCCAACGCGACCGCGGACAGCCAGTCACGACGGGTGTCACCGGCCACCACGAGCGCCGCGGCGCCCAGGCACACCGTACGGGTGGCCACCTCGCCAGCCGTACCGGCGAGCACCGAACGAAAGTGCCCGACCGCCTCTGCCGCCTTTCCGGCGGGCCGCAGGTCGGCCAGACAACCGTCACCGGGCACCAGCTCACCGGGCCGAATGCTGCGCACCACCGCGCCCCCCGCCCCGTGCACGCCGTGACCGTGGACGGTGTTCGTCGCGAACGGCAGCAGCTCATCGGCCCCGGTGTCGTTGGCGACCAGCCAGATCCGCCGCCCGAGGGTGGACGCGGCCAACTCCCGCAAGGTGTCCAGCGGAGCAGCCGTCGACACACCGGTGACCTGCGCCGAGACCGGAAGGTCGGCGAGGAAGGGACCCAAGGCGTTGAGGAACCGGCCAAAGGGCTTCATGGCCAGCGGGGTGATCACCCGAGCCAGCCGGGTCAGCTGCGTCGGATAGACGAAGGGCCCGGCAAAGGCGATCCCGTGGGCGGCAAGGGTGTCCTCGGTCTCGGCCGGCGAAGACGTCAACCGCACCCCGAGCCGCTCCAACAAATCCACCGAGCCCAGCGAACCGGTGTAGGCACGCGACCCGGTCTTGACCACCTTCACCCCCGCCGCCGCCGCGACGAACGCCGAGGCGGTGGAGATGTTGAAGGTCCGCGGACCGCCACCGGTACCGACGACATTGACGGTGCCCTGCCACACCGGACCACCGGGCGCCGGCGCACGCCGCTCGGCCAGCGAGTCCAACAGGGCACGCAAGGTGTCGTGGTCGGGCAGTCTGCTGGTCAAGCAGGCCAGCAGGCCCACGACCTCGGCCCGGTCGAGTTTCCCCTCGCCGAGCTGGTCCCACCAGGACCGCCAGGTCTCGCGCCCGACCGGGGCCTGCTGCTGGAGCAGACCGGTGAGTGCGTCATGCACGGTCGTTCTCCCGTCCGTCTCGTCGTGCCCTGTCTCGTGATGCGACTGCGCCACCGCTCCCGCTGCCCGCCGCCACCGGCCGGGGTCGGGAAGGGAAGGCCGGGGCCGGCAGTTCGGGGTGCCGGCCCCAGCTCCTCCCGCGCGGCGGGCGTCAGGCAGCCGCCGAGCGGGCCTCGGTGATGAACGCGTCGATCGCCTCGACGCTGCGGAAGTTGTTCGGGTCCAAATCGGCGTCGCCCACGGCGAGCTCGAAGCGGTCCTCCACCCAGGCGATCAGCTTCAGCACGCCGAGGCTGTCGATGACCCCGTCGTTGAGCAGGTCGTGATCGACCGGGAGCTCCGCGGGGGAGGTGCCGGGCAGGAACTCGGAGACGACGAAGTTCTTGATGGTGTCGATGTTGCCGGTGCTGGTCATGAAGCCGTTCCTTCGGTGGAAGTGGTGAACAGGGAAGGCAGTCGGTCGAGCGCCTTGCGGTCGACCTTTCCGGTGGCGGTCTTCGGCAGCGCCGCATCGATCACGGTCAACTGCGCGGGAACCGCCGCCCGCGGCAGGCGTCGGGCGCAATGCGTGCGCAATTGCAGCCCGGTCACGCTCGACCCGGCGGCCCGCTGGACCCCGGCGACCAGGCGGCGCCCGGCGATCGGGTCCGGCACGGCGGCCACGCCCGCCTCCACGACGTCCGGATGTTCCTGGAGCACCCGCTCGACCTCGGCGGTGTTGACGGCGGTGCCCCGCACCTTGACCTGGAAATCGGTACGACCGGTCAGGTGCAACGTGCCCTCGGCGTCCCGCCGCACCAGATCACCGGTACGAAACCAGCGGCTCTCGTCCAAGCCCAGCGGATGGGCGGTGAACTTCTCCGCATGACGGGTGCGATCGAGGTACCCCAAGCTCTGGAAGGGCGTGCAGACGTACAACTCGCCCTCACCCGGCCCCTCCACGGGCGCACCGGTGTCCGGGTCGAGGACCACGGCCCGCACCCCGGGCAGCGGGCGCCCGATCGGCACCGGGCCGACGGGATCGGCCGGGTCGACCTCGTGGACGAAGCTGTCGTTGGTCTCGGTGCAGCCGTAGACGTTGTGCAGCCGGGCCTTGGGAAACAGCTCCGGCAGCGCGGCCAGCAGACGGTCGGGGATGGCGTCCCCGCTGAACATCACCTGCTCGACGCCCGGCAACACCACGCCCTGGTGCTCCGCCGCCTCCCGCAGCAACCCCAACGCCATCGGGACGGCCTGGATGACCTGGACCTCGTGCCGCACCACCAGGTCCAACAGGTGCCGGCCGTGCGCGGCGAGCGAGGGATCCACGACGACGACCCGACCACCACGGGCCAAGGTGGTCCACACGTCCAACAGACACAGGTCGAAGTTGAGCGGGGCATAGTTCAACACCGTCCGGTCCGGCCCGATCCCGAAGGCCGCCCCGGCCCACCGGACGAACCGGTCCACGGCCCCGCGACCCAACGGCACGATCTTGGGCAGGCTGGTGGAGCCCGAGGTGGTCAACATCAGCGCCACCTCCAACGCCTCCTCGACCGGCAGCGGCTGGGCCGCGACCGCGACGCTGGGCTCCACCCGACCCCGCTCCCCACCCGGAGCCAACACATGACGGCACCCGGCCTGGGCGAACAGGTCGGCCAACAGCCCCTCGGCAAGGGCCGGCGAAGGCAACAGCACCGGCCGACGCGCCAACAGACAAGCCAGGACCAAGGCGACCGCGCCGGGGGACTTGTCGGCCAGCACCCCCACCGGCTCGGCAGGCGCCAGCCCCAACCCGTCCAACCGGGCGCACTCCTGGACCGCCCGCTCATACAACTCGCGGTAGCTCCACTGCTCACCGTTGAACACCAACGCGACCGCATGCGGACGCGCCTGCACCTGGGCCAAGAACCCGTCGGTCAGCCCCGGGCCGTCCTCCGGGCCCGCCGCACCGTCGGGGAAACCCGCCGCCTGCCCGGCCGCACGAGCCTCTTGCGCAGCGGTCGTGGTCACGCTCATCGAGCCCCCTCACCGGTGCCCTGCGGCCCGTCCTGCGGCGCCAGCACGATCCAGCCCGACTTCACCGCGGCCCCCTTCGGCGTCCGGCAGGTGAACCGCACCACCTCGCCCGCCTCGTCCGGCTGCAAGGAGATCTCCAGCGGCACACCCGGCGCCACCGGTGCCGAAAAGCGGCACCCCAAGCCCCGCACCCGGGTGCTGTCCCCGCCCGCGAACCGGTCCACGGCCTCCTCCACCGCGAGGGCGACCACGCTCATGCCATGGGCGATCACCCCGTCGAAGCCGGCCCCGCGGGCCGCTTCCTCATCCAGATGAATCGCATTGAGGTCACCAGAAACATGGGCGTACGCACGGATCCACCCGGCCGTCAGCTCGTGGTGCGCCGTCTGCGCAACGCCCACGCCCTTCGCGGCCGGCACCGCCGGACCCCCGGCCACGTCACCGAACGACTCCAACCCCGTCGCGCCGACCAACAGCGCCGAGGTGACCAGCTCGGCGAACGGCTCGCGCTCCTGCCCGCCGGTCAACCGCACGCACAGCGCGATCCGTGCCCCGCGCGGCTCCCGCCGCACCCCACGCACCTCCAGCGCCACCGTCACCTGCTCGCCCGCCCGCACAGGACGTGCCAGACGAATGTCCTGCCCGAGATGGACCACCGAAACCGGACCCGGCTCGGCCGCCGTCAGCTCGCGCACCGTCTGCTCGGCAACCGTGTGGGCCAGCACGAAAGCGTGCACCGGAGAGCCCTGACCGGCCCGGGCCGGCGGCAAGCCACACCGGGCAGCAGCACGAAAACCCGTCACGTCCGACTCGGCCACGGCCACGGTGCGCACCGGCGCGGGAGGGGTGAACGTCGTCATGCCGGCATCACCACCACGGAGGCGTTGTGACCGCCGAACCCGAAGGAGTTCGTCAGCGCGGGTCCCGAGCGCACGGGGCGCGGGGCGCCGTGCACGACGTCGATGTCCATTCCTGGCTCCAACTGTTCGTGGTTGGCTGTGGGCGGCACCTCGCAGTACCGCATGGCTTGCACCGCGGCGATCAACTCGACGGCACCGGCCGCACCGATGAGGTGCCCGATGACCGACTTCGACGCGGTGACCGGCGGCTGCGCACCACCGAAAACCGTGTGCAAGGCGGCGGCCTCGGAGCGGTCGTTGTGCGGAGTGGAGGTGCCGTGGGCGTTGACGTGCACGATGTCCTCGGCAACCAGCCCGGCATCGGCGATCGCACCGGCCATGGCCGCAGCGGCACCCGCACCGTCCGCACGCGGCATCGCCAGATGATGGGCATCGGCCGTGGCGGCGTACCCGGCGACCAACCCGTACGTCCTGGCCCCCCGCGCCCTGGCGTCATCGAGCCGTTCCAGCACGACGAACCCGGCGCCCTCACCCATCACGAACCCGTCGCGGTCCACGTCGAACGGCCGCGAGGCACGCTCCGGCTCCTCGTTGCGCATCGACACCGCGTTGAGGTTCCCGAAGCCCGCCAAGGTGACCGGAGTCAGGGTGTGCTCGCAGCCGCCGGCCAGCACCACATCGGCGCGCCCCGTCTGCAACAGCATCAGCGCCTGCCCGATGGCGTCCGCACCCGAGGCGCAGGTGTTCGCCGCGGTCAAGGCAGGACCGGTCCAGCCCAACCGCATCGAGATCTGCGCGGCGGCGGCGTTCGGCATCGTCATCAGCGGCATCAGCGGATTGACCCGAGCCGGACCACCGGTGGTGAAGTGGGCGGACTCCCGGTCGCTGGTGGCCCGACCGCCGACCGCATTGCCCACGACCACGGCAGCACGACCCGGCTCGGCCGCCGGCGCCCCCGCATCCCGATGGGCGGCCAAAGCGGCAGCCGTCCCGTAGTGGGCGAAGGGATCCATCCGGCGGGCCTCCTTGGCGGGGACCAGACCGTCGACCGCTTCCAAACCCCGCACCCGACACCCGATACGCACCCGATGCCTACGGAGGTCGATGTGGGTGAGCTCAGCGGCGGTGGAACGCCCGGCGTACAGCGCCTTCCACAACTCCTCCGGGGTGCACCCGCCGGGAGTGACCACGCCCATGCCGGTGATGGCGACCGGCGGCTGCGCGGCACTGCCCCTGGACGATGATCCAGGCATGTCTGCTCCTTGTCCCCGCCCGCAGGCAGGTCGGCGATCAGATGATCCGGCACTCGCGCGCGGAGGCGATGAACGCCTCGGCCGCGAAATCGATGTCGGCCTTGGTGTGGGCGGCGGTGATCGCGATCCGCAGCCGCGCCAGGTCGTTGGGCACCGCCGGGGTGACCACCGGCAGTCCGATGACACCGTTCTTGCGGCACACCGTGGCGTAGTCGTACGCCGCCTCGTCCGAACCGGCGATGACCGGAACCACCGCGGTCTCGGAGTCGACCGTCGACATGCCGGCCTCGTGCAGCATGTCCCGGAAGCGGGCGGATTCGCGCTGGATGAACTCCACGCGCTCCGGCTCGCGCTGAAGGATGCGCAGCGACTCCAGCGCCGCGGCCGACTGGGCCGGCCCCAGCGCCGCGGAGAACAGGAAGGGACGGGCCGCGTACTTGAGGTGGTGGACGAGTTCGGCCGAACCGGCGACCCAACCACCCATGGACGGGATCGCCTTGGACAGGGTGCCGAGCTTGACGTCGACCTTCACCTCGTAGTCGAAGTGCTCCTCGATGCCGTGACCGGTGGCACCGATGACACCCAGCGCATGCGCCTCGTCGACCATCAGCAGCGCATTGTGCTCGTCGCACACCCGCCGCAGTTCCGGCAGCGGCGCGATGTCACCGTCCATGGAGTAGACGCTGTCGACGATCACCAGCCGCACACCCGCGTCGGGAGCAGCAGCCAGGCGACGCTCCAGGTGACCCACGTCGTTGTGACGGAAACGGGTGACCGTGGCCCCCGACAGCTTGCAGCCGTCGACGATGCTGGCATGGTCGTACTTGTCGATGAAGACGGTGTCACCGGGACCGACCAGCGCACCCACCGTACCGACGTTGGCGGCATACCCCGAGCCGAAGACCAAGGCCCGCTCCCGCCCGGCGAACTTGGCGACCTCGGCCTCCAACTCCTCGTGCAACGGAGTCGACCCCGCCAGGGCCCGCACCCCGTGGTTACCGGTACCGTAGCGGTCGACGGCCGCCTTGGCGGCACTCACCACCCGCTCGTCACCGGCCAGGCCCAGGTAGGAGTAGCCGGACATCATCAGCAACCGACGGCCGTCCTGGTCGGCGTAGGCGGAGTCCCGCTCCACGGTGTACGCGATGAAGCTGTTCTTGCGGACCGGCTCGTATTCCAATGCCTGCACCCGGTCCCGGAAATAGGCGAGTTTCGGCTCGAGACGGGCCCAGGCAGTGGATGCATTCACGTGCTTCTCCTCGTCGCGATCGTCCGGCGGCTCCGGAACTTCACCGTCGCCCCACCGCTTCTCCCGGCGGGCCTCAGTGGAATTTCATTAAGACGCACCAGGCGCAATGACGGCGCAAGAGGATTCCTGGTGGAGCGCAAGGGGCGCCCTGGAATCCTGGTTGAGCATCCTTCGCGTCGGGGCTGGGTTGTTGACACCGGAAGAAGCCCCGCAGGTATCTTCGAATCCGCACGGACCATGGGGGACACGGCCGGGAGCCGACCGTTTTCGGAGAGTGCATAGTGCTGATCAGACTCGTAGGTCTCGTCACGATCGAGCCGGACGGAGCTCCGCCGCAACACCTCTCCAGCGCACAGGCGCAGGTGGCGTTCGCGCGGCTGCTGTTGGAGCGCGCCTCCGGCACCGATCGCTGTCAACTGGCCGAAACCGTATGGCCCGAGGGCCTCCCGGACACCTGGGCCTCCGCCCTGCGCAGCGTGGTGAGCCGCGTCCGGACCTTCGTCACCACCCCCGGGGACCCCCCGGGCTCCACCCCCCTGGTCGCCCAGGGCGGTCGCTACGTCCTGCGGATACCCCAGGACGCGGCAGTGGACGTGGAATGCGCCGAGACGGCGGTCACGGAAGCCGCCGAGGCCTACGCCGAAGGCGGGTACGCGGTGGCGCAACAACTCGCCGCCGGCGCTGTCACCAATCTACGCGGGTCATTCCTCTCCTCGCACGAGGGCGAGTGGGTCAACGCCATGCGCGAGCAGCTCGAAGAGCTCCGCCTCAAGGCCCTGGAGACCGCCAGCCTCGCCTCGTCCGCGCTGGGCGACGAACACCACGCGCTGCGCTACGCCGAAGAGGCGGTGCGCCGGGCACCGTTCAGGGAGAGCGCCTACCGCTGCCGGATGACCGCACACACCCGGGCGGGCAACCGTGCCGAGGCGCTGCGCAGCTACCAGCAACTGCGGGAAGTACTGGCGGAAGAACTGGGCATCGACCCGGCCCCCGAGACCGAGGCCGCCTACCTCGAACTGCTCAGGACCCCCCAACCACACCCGGCGCCACGCCGGTACACCTATGTCGACCCGGTCTTGATGGGCATGTTCGAAGTGGCCCCCACCGCCACCCCCCAGCCCTGCTCGCTGGCGGACCGCGGCTGCGCCGTCCACGTGGCGCCCCGCTCGACCTGACCCCAGGCGCACCTCGGCCCCGACCGCCCGAGCAAGCAGGCGGCCGGGGCCGAGGCATAAAAAAAGGGGGGAAGGGCGGCGGCGCAACCGCGGCCGGCCCACACGCGCGACGACCCCGAAACCCGTGCACCTCTCGGCACGAGCCCCGGGGTCGTTGGTGGATCAGGTGATGCTGACACCGCTGTCGATGCTGATGACCTGACCCGTCATGCAGTCCTGGTCCAAGAAGAGCCCCATGCTGCGGGCCACCTCCTCCACCGTCACGAACCGCGGGATCGGCGCCTTGCCCTCCATGCCCTCCACGACACGGTCCGGCAGGTCCTTCGTCATGCCGGTGATCATGAAGCCGGGGGAGAGGGCGTTCACCGTGACCCCACGACGGCCGCACTCCGCCGCCAGGGTACGGGTGAAACCGATCAGGCCCGCCTTGGACGACGAGTACGCCGTCTGCCCGGCCGTGGCGATGATGCCCGAGGGAGAGACGATGTTGACCACCCGCCCCCACCGCCTGCGCAGCATGCCCGGCACCGCGGCCCGCGCCGTGTGGAAGGAACCGATCAGGTTGGTCTGGATGACCTGGGCCCAATCGGCCGGGTTCTGCATGGCCATCAAACTGTCCTTGCGGACGGCCCCGTTGTTGACGAGCACGTCCACCGGACCCAGCTCGTCCTCGATCTGCCCGTACAGGCCCTGCACCGCTTCCCAGGAACCGACGTCGCCGGTGACCAGGACCGAGGGGTGGGTGAGCTTGTCCTGCACCGCGGCGGCGGCGTCCCGGGAACTGTTGTAGTGGACCGCCACCCGGCAGCCCAGCGCATCCAGCTCCAGCGCCAGGGCCTGGCCCAGGCCGCCCGAAGCGCCGGTGACCAGCGCGACCGGGGACGCGGGCCGCTCACCCGCACCGTTCTTGCTCATGCTGCGACACCGCCCCACTCCATCAGGATCGAACCCCACGTCATACCGGCACCGAAGCCGGCCAGCAGGACCTTGTCGCCCGCCTTGATGCGACCCTCCTCCAGCGCCTCGGTGAGCGCGATCGGAACGGACGCCGAAGCCGTGTTGCCGTACTTGTGCAGATTGGTGATCAACGCCTCGGGGCGCAGACCGGTGTGCGAGAGGATCGAGTTGATGATCCGGATGTTCGCCTGGTGCGGGACGACGTGATCGACGTCCGCCGCCTCCACCTTGGCGCTCTCCAAGGTCTCGCGCACCGTCCGCACGGTGTAGCGCACCGCATTGAGATAGATCTCGTTGCCGTTGATCTGCGCGTAGTGCAGGCCCGCCTTGACGGTCTCCTCGGTGGTCGGCATGCGACTGCCGCCCGCGAGCACCTTCAAGGACCCGGCGCAAGAGCCGTCGGCCCCCAGGTTCCACGCCTTGACCCGGTTGTCCGGACCCGGCTGGAGCACGATCGCGCCGGCGCCGTCCCCGACCAGGATGGACAGGTCCCGATCGTCCGGGTTGGCCGTCAGGGTGTGGGTGTCGGAGCCCACGAGCAGGATCGGCCGCGGATCGATCGCGATCAGCGCCATCGCCGAAACCAGCCCGTAGACGAAGCCCGCGCACTCGGAATTCACATCGTGCGCGCTCCCTCCGATGCCCAACTCGTGATGGACGAAGGCGGAGGTCGCCGGGGACGGCTGCTCGGGCGTGGCGGTGGCGACGATCAGATGGGCGATGTCAGCGCCCTCCAGCCCCGCCTTCTCCAGCGCCCGCCGACCGGCCTCGACGGCCAGGGAGGCAGTGGTCTGCCCCGGGGAGACCGCTCGCCGCTCCCGGATCCCGCACCGGCTGACGATCCAGTGTTCGTCCACGCCGAAACGTTCCGCGAGCTCCGCGCTGGTGACAATGCGCTCGGGTACGGCCATGCCCCACCCGGTGATGTCGAAGCCGGTCATGGAACCTGCCTATGCCTGGGCCGGAACAAGGGCGGTGATCTTGGCGTACACGTCCCGCAGGGTGGTGGTGTCGTCCAGGTCGGCGAAGAGCGACTCATCGGCCGGAATGTGCGGGTACTGGTTCTGGAAGCCGTACAGCCACTCCATCAGGTCCAGCGAGTCGACGTCCGCGATGTGCTGGAGCGGGGCGTCGGGGCTGACCTCCGCGGCACCCGAAACGGCCTCGAGCTGGCTCGCCAGTTCTTCGATGGTCGGCAGCGACATGGGGTCGGTCCTCTCTCGGCGGTGCAACTCGGCAAAGCGTCGTTGTGTTGGAAGCGATGAAAACTCCGAACCCGCAAGGAAGACGCAACACGCCGCACGGCCCACGCCCACGCCCGCTTTCCCGCCGTCTTGCGCCCGCCTTGCGGCACCTCCTGTTTCCTCAGTCGCGAATTCGTGCCCCACCGAAGCAGAACAAGCAGCAGCAGAAGAAGCCACGCCGAGCCACGCCACGGAAGAGGTCACGGCAACGCCGAAAAGGAACGGCCCGATACGGGGACCGCGCACATTCAAGGGTCCCGCGTGCACGGGGACCCACCCGAATCAAGGGAACCGACCGATACGGCGCACCGTATGGCATCGCCCGAGCCGGACAGGAAAAGAGGACCACAGGATGACAACGGTCGCCCCCAAGTCGGTGGACCCCGAGGTCGACGCGATCAGGCACCACTACGAGGTCAGCAACGACTTCTACCGGCTGCTGCTGGGACCCACGATGATGTACTCCGGCGGCTACTGGCAGGAGGGCGAGGACCTCGTCGGCCACCTCGACCAGGCCCAGGAGCGCAAGCTGGACGCCTTCGCCGCCCTCGCCGGCGTGCAGGCCGGCAGCGACGCCAAGCGGGTGCTGGACATCGGCTGCGGCTGGGGCACCATGCTCAACCGCCTCACCACCGTCCACGGCGCCGAGGCCGGAGTGGGCCTGACCCTGTCGCGCACCCAGAAGGACTTCATCACCGCCCTGGGCAACGACAAGATCACCACCCTGGTGCAGAGCTGGGCGGACTACCAGGTCGCCGACGAGTCCGAGAAGTACGACGCGGCCTTCTGCATCAACGCGCTGGAGCACTTCGTCTCCTCCAACCTGCCGCCCAAGGAGCGCACCAAGCGCTACCGCTTCTTCTTCCAGCAGGTCGCCAACGCCCTCAAGCCCGGCGCCAAGTTCGTGCTGCACACCATGACCGCCGAGGCGCTGCCGATGAACCGCGCGCTGCTGGACGACCTGAAGTTCCTCCAGCGCTCCGAGTTCGAGGGCTGCCACATCCCGCACCTGAGCGAGCTCAGCGCCGCCGCCGAGGGCCTCTTCGCCGTCGACGAGATCGTCAACGAGCGCGAGTCCTTCGCCGTGGCCTGCCGCGCCTGGCTCAAGCTGCTGGCCGCCCGCCGCGACGAGGCCGTGGCCATGGAGGGCGAGGAAGTCGTCGCCCGCTTCGAGCGCTACCTGGACATCTTCGCCTACACGCTCGAAGACAAGTTCTTCAACAACTTCCGCGTCACCATCACGCGCCGCTGAGGAGAACCGACGTGACGAGCATTCTCGAACCGGCCAGGGACGGCGGCGCCCGTTCCACCGCCACCGACGAGGCATCCGCAGGCCGCGGCCCCACCCGGCACCTGCGGGTCGCGGTCATCGGCACCGGCTTCTCCGGCCTGGGCACCGCCATCCGACTGCTGCAGTCGGGCATCGACGACTTCCTCGTCTTCGAGCGGGCCGAGGAGGTCGGCGGCACCTGGCGCGACAACAGCTATCCGGGATGTGCCTGCGATGTCATGTCCCACCTGTACTCCTTCTCCTTCGCCAGGAACCCCCACTGGAAGTCCACCTTCGGCAAGCGCGACGAGCTGTACGCGTACCTGCGCGACACCGCCGACCGCTTCGGGGTGCGCCCGTACATCCGCTTCCAGCACGAGCTGCTGGCCGCCCGGTGGGACGAGGACGAGCGGCGCTGGCAGATCGACACCTCACAGGGTCGGTACACCGCCCAGGTGCTGGTGACCGGCACCGGCTACCTCAGCGAAGCCGCGGTCCCCGACATCAAGGGCCTGTCCGACTTCGAGGGCAAGGTCTTCCACTCCTCCCAGTGGGACCACGACCACGACCTGACCGGCCGCCGCGTCGCCGTCATCGGCACCGGTGCCAGCGCCATCCAGTTCGTGCCCAAGATCCAGCCCGAGGTCGGGCACCTGGACCTCTACCAGCGCACCCCTCCCTGGGTCGGCCCGAAGAACGACAAGCCCACCAGCAAGCTCCAGGGCGCACTGCTGCGCTCCCTGCCCGGCTACCAGCTCTTCCGCCGCAACTTCAACATGTGGGGCCGCGAGATCCTGGCCTTCGTCATGGCCCGCCCCAACGTCGCCGGCAAGATGCAGAAGATGGCCTCCGACCACCTCAAGAAGTCGGTGGCCGACGAGACGCTGCGCGCCAAGCTCACGCCCGACTACGTGATGGCGTGCAAGCGCCTGCTGTTCTCCAACACCTGGTACCCGGCGATCCAACAGCCCAACGTGGACATCGTCACCGACGGCATCGCCGAAGTCCGCGCCACCTCGGTCGTCTCCCAGGACGGCACCGAGCGCGAGGTCGACACCATCATCCTGGGCACCGGTTTCCAGGCCACCGACCGCCCCGTCGCCCGACGCATCTGGGGCCGCGACGGAGTGCAGCTGCGCGAGGCCTGGGACCGCGGCATGGCGGCGCACCGCGGCACCACCATCGCGGGCTTCCCCAACCTGTTCATGCTGCTGGGCCCGAACACCACCTTGGGGCACTCCTCCCAGACCGTGATGATCGAGGCGCAGATCCAGTACGTGCTGGACGCCCTGAAGAAGATGGACAAGCGCGGCCTGGCCAGCGTCGAGGTCCGCCAAGAGGCCCAGGACGCCTACAACGAGGCCCTGGACGCCAAGCTCGACGGCACCGTGTGGAACGCCGGCAACTGCAACAGCTGGTACCTGGACGCCAGCGGCCGCAACCCGTCGATCTGGCCGACCTACACCTGGCGCTTCCGCCGGGCCACCAAGCGCTTCGACCTGTCCGAGTACCAACTCGCGTCCCAGGTCACCAGCGCCCGACGGGCGGCGCACACCTAGGCCGTCGTCCGCACCCCCTCCTGGACCGCGACGCCCGGCCCGTCCGCCGCATCGCCGGAGCCATCGGTGCACCTCCCGTACGCCGATGCCCCTCCGTCCTGCGCCCGCACGCACCGAGCGCCGCAGGCCCCGCGCCCTTCCGGGCGCACGGAGCTGCTTTCGACGCCCCCCGGCCGCCGCCCGAAGCCGGCCGCCACGGCCCCGGGTTCGGACCGCGAGCCAAGAAACCAAATGAACAACGCCATGCGAATGGGGAGACCTACGCCGATGAGCACCACCCCGAGACCGGGCACCGCCCCGGCTCCCACCCGCCGCAGAGTACTGACCGGTCTCGCGGCCACCACCGTCGCCGTGGTCGGCTGGAACACCGTGGACCAAAGCTGGGCGACGGCCGCCCCGGCCACCGCCGCCGATGACGTCGTCCCCGTGCCGACGCTCACCGGCACCCTGGAGACCTCGCCGGACACCGTCAACGCCTTCGCCCACGACTTCGGCCACCTCTTCGACGGTGCCAAGCCCTGGGCGGTACTGCGGCCGGGCAACGTCAACGACATCATCGCCATCGTCAACTTCGCCCGCACCCACGGCATCAAGGTCGCCGTCAACGGCCAGGGCGGCACCGGAACCGACATCGAATCGCACTCGGTGTACGGCCAGGCCCGCGTCCCCGGCGGCATCTCCATCGACGCCAGGGCCATGTCCCAGATCATCTCCATCGGGCAGGACCACGCCGTGGTCGAAGCCGGAGCGACCTGGGGCCAGCTCACCGACGCCGCCATGGCCCGGGGCCTGACCCCGCCGGCGCTGCCGGACTACCTCTACATCTCCATCGGCGGCACCCTCAGCGTCGGCGGCATCGGTGGCACCGTGCACCGCCACGGACTGATGGTGGACACCGTCGCCTCCCTCGACATCGTCACCGGCGACGGCCGCCTGGTCACCGCCACCCCCTGGCAGCGCGCCGACCTGTTCAACGCGGCCCTGGCCGGCGGCGGTCAGGTCGGCATCATCGTGCGGGCCACCGTCAAGCTGGTCCCCGCGCCCGAGCGGGCCGTCATCTTCAGCCTGCTCTACGCCGACCTGGAGACCTACCTCGCCGACTTCGAACTGCTGCTGAAGAAGAACCGGTTCGACGTCCGCGCGGGAGAGATGCTCCAGCTGCCCGACGGCTCCGGCTGGGGCTACAAGATGGAGCTCGGCGCCACCTACGACACCACCCCGCCCAACCGCGAGGCGCTCCTCGACGGCCTGCACGACGTCCGCTCCCAGGCCGTCATCGAAGACGTCCCCTACCGCGACTACATGTTCCGGCTCGACGCCTACGAGGCCTACCTCAAGGAGTCCGGCCACTGGTACCAGCCCAAGCCCTGGCTCAGCCTCTTCCTGCCCGCCTCCAAGACCAAGGCGTTCATGAAGATCGTCGAGCGGGAGCTGAACGCCGACTCCCTCGGCGGCGGATTCCTCCTGTTCTACCCGTACTTCACCTCCCGCATCAGAAGGCCGCTGGCGGTCCAGCCCAACGAGTCCGTCGGCTACCTCTTCGACCTGCTCCGCTTCCCCAACCCCGGGGAGACCGGCATCCAGGCGATGCTGGAGCAAAACCGCCGCCTGTACGACATCGCCGTGTCCATGGGCGCCAAGCGCTACCTGGTGGGCTCCGTGCCGAACATGACGCAGGACGACTGGAAGACGCACTACGGCTGCCACTGGTCGGACTTCCTGCGGGCCAAGCGCCGCTACGACCCCGCCAACATCCTCACTCCCGGCCAGGGCATCTTCGCCTGACCGCGGCGACCCGCACGGCCACGGAGCCCCGGCGGCGGGGGAGGGGCACCCCACCCCACCCCCGCCGCACCATCCCCTGTGGAGGCCACACCATGACGACGTACGACCTGATCGACGAGGCGGTGATCGCCGCCCCGCCGGCCACCGTCTGGGACGCCCTGATCGCCGAGTTCCGCGGCGCGAAGAAGTGGTGGGTGCCCGCCAACACCTTCGCCACCCGCACCGGTTCGCCCGACGCCGTCGGAGGCGAGGTCGAGGTCACCGTACACACCAAGGGCGTCGACAAGGGCGGCCTCAAGCTCCGCTTCACCGCCCGCACCACCGCCGTGGAACCCGGACGCCGCCTGGACATCGAGTACGTCGACGGCAGCTTCCGCGGCCCGGCCAGCTTCACCCTGCAACCGCTGCCCGACGGACGCACCCGACTGGCGATGCACTTCGCCGCCCGCCCGCACGGCCCGCTCACCCTGCTCGCCAAGGTCGCCGACCTCGGCGCCGAACACTCCCGCGCCGCCCTGGCCGCCTTCGCCGCCCTGGACCGGCAGCTCTCCACGGAGGTGCCGGCATGACCACCACCTTCGAACGCACCCGGGAGACAACGGTCCGCACCGACGACGGAGCCGAACTCGCGGTGACCGTCCTGACCCCGCTGCGGGACACCGCCCCGGCCGGCGACGTGGTCCTCGTCCACGGCTGGGCGCACTCCCGCCGCGCCTGGGGAACGGTCGCCGACCGCCTCATCCGCCACGGACACCGGGTCGTCCTGTACGACCAGCGCGGCCACGGCGCCTCCACCCTCGGCCGCACCCCCGTCGACGTCCCCCGCCTGGGCGCCGACCTGGCCGCCGTGCTCGACCACACCGGCGCCCACCAGGCCGTGGTGGCCGGCCACTCCGGCGGCGGCTTCGCCGCCCTGTCCTACGCGGCCCTCGACGACCGGGCCGCCCACCTGTCCGGACTGGCACTGCTGGGGACCGCGGCACACGGGCAAGACACCCCCGACGGCGAAGTCAAGATGATGGGCAGCTCCCTGTTCAGCCGAGCCCTCGCCCGCCCCCCACTGGGCCGCCGCCTGCTGTCGTCCACCATGTCCAAGAACCCCGACCCCCACGCCCTGGAAATCAACCGACAACTGTTTTGCGCCACCGCTCCACGCGTACGCGCCGACTTCTTCCGCTGCACCCGGGGCTGGGACCTGCGCGACCGACTCGCCTCCGTCCACACCCCCGCCATCGTCCTGCACGGCGACCGCGACAAGGTCATCGACATCGACCTGGCCAAGACGCTCGCCGCGAAACTCCCCCGGGCCCGCTTCGACACGCTCCCGGGCGCCGGCCACATGCTGCCCCTGGAACACCCCGAGCAGGTCGTCAACGCCGTACGCGAACTCTCCACCCGCCGGCCGTGACCACCACCGCCCCCACCACGGCCGAACGGCCCCCGACCCGGACGGCGACGACCCCACCGGCCACCGGGGCGGCCCCACCCGGTACGCCCCTGATCGCCAGGCTCCTGCCCGCGGACGTCGCCTCCGCAGAAGCATTCGACGACACGGCCCCCGCCCCGCTCTTCCCCGCCGAAGCCGCCCTCATGGAAGGACGCCGGGCCCGCCGCCGCCAACAGTTCGCCACCGCCCGGGCCTGCGCCCGCCGCTGCCTGGCCGAACTGGGCCACCCCCCACAGCCGCTGCTCCCCGGCCGAGGCGGCGCCCCCCGCTGGCCGTCCGGCGTGACCGGCAGTCTCACCCACTGCGACGGCTACCGGGCCGCCGCCGCCGCCCGCACCCCCACCACCCTCGCCCTGGGCATCGACGCCGAGCCCGCCGAACCGCTGCCCATCGGCGTACTCGGACTGGTCACCTCACCGGCCGAACGCGCCCACCTGGCCGAACTGGCCGATGCGCATCCCGAAACCCCCTGGCCCAAACTGCTGTTCTCGGCCAAGGAATCCGTCTACAAGGCGTGGTACCCGATCACCGGCATGTGGCTCGGCTTCCGCGACGCCACCGTGCACCTCACCCCCGAAGGCACCTTCACCGCCGTGCTCCACCCGCCGTCACCGACGCCGACGGACCCGCGGTTCCAGGGCCACTGGCTCCGCGAAGGCCCCCTGCTGCTGACGGCGACCGTCCGACGGGGCTGACGCCGCCACCCGGCCCACGCCCCCGGTGCCCCGGCCCGCTCAGGCCGGCAGCACCACCGTGCCCCCGACCGTCCCGACCCCTTCCGGGACGGCCGGGACGGCGCCGCAACGAAACTCCTGGGGGCTGACCCCCCGCACCCGCTTGAACGCCGCCGAGAACGCGAACGCCGAGCTGTAACCCACCCGCCGGGCCACCGTCGTCACCGTGGCATCGGGCTCCCGCAACAGATCGGCAGCCAGCGCCAACCGCCAACCGGTGAGGTAGGCGATCGGGGGCTCACCCACCACATCGGTGAACCGCCGCGCCAAGGAAGCCCGTGACACCCCCGTCTTGACGGCGAGCTCCGCAACCGTCCAACCGTGTGCCGGATTGTCGTGCAACAGCCGCAGCGCCGGGCCGACCACCGGATCGCTCTGCGCCCGGTACCAGGCAGGAGAGCCGCTGCCCGGAGAAGCGAGCCAGGTCCGCAACACACCGATCAACAACAGGTCCAAAAGCCGGTCCAGCACTATCTCCTGGCCCGGCTCGTCCTTCCCGATCTCCAGCGCCAGCAACCTGATCAGCGTGCTGTCCGACGACTCCGCCGGCCGCACCACCAGCGTCGGCAGGGCGGACAGCAACCGACGGCCGATCTCACTGCGCCCCTGATAGGTGCCGCTGAGCATCACGGCCGCATCGCTGCTCTGGAAGCTGTCGCCCCACGTCCGCACGCCCAACGCCATGGCATGGGTGACGTCCTCCCCCTCCACGGTGCTGCACCGCTGCTCCGGCCCCACCGTGATCTGCACCGGCGTGCCGGGCGCGTCCGCCACCGTGTACGGATCCGGACCCCGCACCACGGCCACGTCCCCGGGACGGATGTGCACCGGCTGACTCTGGTCGGGCAACAACCACGCCTCGCCGCGCACCATGGTGACCACCGAGATCGGGGCGCGGTCCTCGACCCGCAACGACCAGGGAGGATTGAAGACGGACTTCAGCAGGAAGGCGCCGCGGGCCTTGGGCCCTTCCAGCAGACCGGTCAGTGTGTCCATGGGGCGTTGCGTCCTCTCCGGCGGTGGTACGGCGAAGTGCCCGCTCTCCCACGGGGGGACGAAGAGAGAGCGGGCACCCGTTCACGAGGGGCCGTGGTCCTCAGACCCGACCCGCAACCGCAGACCCCCGGCCGTGCAGGGTCAGCGCCCGGCCCAGTGCGGCGAGCGCGGCCGTGCAGGCCACGGTACGCACCAGGTTGCCGGTGTTCCACCGACTGCCGAAGCCGGCCCGGGCGACCGCCAGGTCGGGTCCGGCCTTCGCCAGCCGGTTGTTCAGCGGAATGTTGACGGCGGCCGTCACGATCAGCGACAGCCCGTACAGCGCGAAGGCGAGCCATCCCCACCGGGCGGCGTCCAAACGTCCACCGCGCTGCTGCTGCGCAGCGGCCAGGCCGGTGGCCACGAAGACCCCCAGGAACACCAGACCGAACAGGCCGTTGTCGATGGCCGTGTTGATGTTGCGCATCGCAGTGACGTAGGTGTGGTCGTCACCGCGGCCCAACCCCGGCATGACCGAAATGTCGAAGGCGAAGTACAGCCCGGCCATCAAGCCGGTGCCGACGGTCGCCGCGACCAGGGTCACGGACTGGGTCGTCGTACTGGTCACGTCAGGAGTCCTTTCAGCGTGCGCTCGTACCGGCTGCGCAACAGCGTCGCACCGATCAACCGGACAGGAGGCGGAATCGTCGCGGAAACACGGGCGACCGAGGCGGACGGCGCCCCGTCGAACATCCACGGCTGAAGGTACGTCATCACCCGGGCCGGCGCCGTGCGGATCAGCGCCCGCTCCTCGGCGAGATAGGCACGCTCCCCGAGCCGGTCGAAGACCGGAAAGACGATCCCCTCCTCGTCCCGCAGGTGCTCCCGCAGCACCTCCTCGAAGCGGGCGGCAGCCGCCACCAACCCGTCGCCGCCCCGCTCGATCGCAACGGACACCGCATCCATCGCCGCATCCAACGCGCGGTGATCCTCCTGGAGTTCACCCGCCTGCGCGTCGAAGTCGGCGTCGCGGCGGCGCAACGAGGGCCACAACACGTCGTCCTCGCTGGTGTGGTGCCAGACGATGACCTCCCGCAACCGCTGCCACCACGGCGCACCGGAAGCGCGCCAGGTCGGTGCAGCGGCCCGCAACCGGGCCGCGTCGCGTCTCATGGCGACGTGCATCAAGGCGAAGCCGTGGAAGTGGGCGGGCAACGAAGCCAGACCGTGTTCGCTGGAGAAGGGCTGCTGGGGGGTGGGCATCGGACCTCCTGCAAATCGGTGCGCCGGCGTGCGATCAGCGGTGCCGAGCACGTACGGCGCGGTGGTGCCCCGCACGGTTCCACTCCGACGGTACGCACGCGCCCCGAGGGGCCCGCCCTACCGCTTCCACTCCGTCCTACCGCACGCCACTGGAGTGCCGGTGGTGTGCGTGCTGCGTGCCGGGGCGACCGGGGCGGCGCCGAAGCACCGCCCCGGGCCCCTGGGGCGATGCGGCCCTCACGCGTTCCAGACGCCGCTGGCAGCAGCCGCACGGGCGAAGTCGGAGAAGTCCTTGGGCTTGCGGCCCAGGGCTTCTTCCACGCCGTGGACCAGATGGGCGTTGCGCCCGTCCAGGATCATCGCGAACAGGTCGGCGAAGTCCTCGGGAAGACCGTTCTCCCGAAGCACCGCCCGGTACTGCTCATGGGTGACCGAGACGTAGGAGATCTCACGGCCGGTGGCCTTGGACAGCTCGGCGGCCACGTCGGAGAAGCTGAGCAGACGCGGACCGGACAGCTCGTAGGTCTTGCCGATGTGCCGGTCGTCGGTGAGCGCGGCGACCACCACGTCGGCGATGTCGTCGGTGTCGACGAAGGCCTCCACGGCGTCCCCGGTCGGCAGCGCGATCTCACCGGCCAGCACGGGCTCCAGGAAGAAGCTCTCGCTGAAGTTCTGGTTGAACCAGCTGGAACGGACGATCGTCCACTCGGCACCGGTCTTCTTCACGCACTCCTCCCCGGCCTGAGCGGCCTCCTCACCACGACCGGAGAGCAGCACCAGCCGGCGCGCTCCGCGGGCCACAGCTAAACGCGAGAAGGCATCGATCTGCTCCGTGGCCCCGGGGAAGGCCAGGTCGGGGTAGTAGGTGATGTACACCCGGTCGACCCCTTCGAGCGCCGCCTCCCAGGTCTCGGGGTCCTGCCAGTCGAAGCCGGGCTCGGCGCTGCGCGATCCGACGCGCACCGGACGACCCAGGGAGGTGAGCCGCTCGACGACTCTGCGTCCGGTCTTGCCGGTACCTCCGATGACGAGGGTGATCTGGTCGTTCTGCGTGGTCTGCGTGTTCTGCGTCATGAGTACAGTCAATGCCATTTCGGCGAGACGAGCCATAGCTGCAAAGCTCATCTGCATACGCGTGCGTCCACCGAAGCTCGCTCATCCGGTCGAACGACGCACCGCGGTACGCCACCGGACCCCAGGCGGTACCGGCCCCTCCTGCCCGGCCGGCGGGCCCGTGACCGCACCGCCGGCCCGGACCCCCGACACCCCCGGGCGCAGCACGGCCGGCAAGCCCGCGCACCCGACCCGTCAGAAGTTCCCCAGGCCACCGCACACGTTCAGCGCCTGCGCGGTGACCGACGAAGCCAGATCGGTGGTCAGGTAACCGACGAAGCCGGCGACCTCCTCCGCGGTGGAGTACCGACCGAGCGGGATCTGCGCCTCGAACTGCCCCTGGACGTACTCCTCCGTGGTGCCCCACGCCGCCGCATAGCCACTGCGCACCCGTGCGGCCATCGGCGTCTCCACATAGCCGGGACAGACCGCGTTGACCGTGACGCCCGTGGGAGCGAGCTCCTTGCCCAGGGCCTTGGTGAAGCCGACCACGGCATGCTTCGACGCCGAGTACGGCGCCCCCAGCAGCACCCCCTGCTTGCCCGCGGTGGAAGCGATGTTCACGATCCGCCCCCACGAGGCCTCCGAAAGCCCCCCGGCGTTGAGCACCTCGCGCGTCAACATGAACACGCCGTTGAGATTGGTGTCGATGACCTCGTGCCACAGCTCATCGGTGATGCTCGCGGTCGCCCCGCCGCCGCTGCGCCCCGCATTGTTCACCAGGATGCTCACCGGCGCACCGTAGGTCGCCACCGCCGACGCGACCAGGGCGGCGACGTCCGCGCGCTTGCGCACGTCGGCGACCATGCCGTCGACCGTCAGCCCCTCGGCGCGCAGCTTCGCGACCGTCCGCGTCACCGCAGCCCCGGTGCGCGCACAGAGGAACACCCGATGGCCGCGCCCCCCCAGGTCACGGGCGACGGCCAGACCGATGCCCCGCGTGGCGCCGGTGATCAAAGCCACCGGCCGCTCGGGAGCCTTGCGCGCCGCTGCCTTCGTCGGCTGTGCTGTCATCTCGAAAGGCCCTCCTGCCTGCCGCACGTCAACCCCTCGGAGCGTGTCCGACCCCGCTGGGAGCCCACTGGAAAACCGTTGGTGCACCAATCTTGGAATCACCCGCTGCGCACGGTCGTCACGCAGCTGACCGTCCGCAGCGCAATCGACGTGCCGTTCGCCGACGGTCGGCCCGCCCGCCTCCGCACACCCGCGCCGCCCCGACGGCAGCAGCCCGGTCGAGACCGTCGAAGCCCCCCCGCACCCCACGGGCATGCCACCCGCACCGGCGCACCGCGCCCCCAACCGGTCGGGCGGCCCTGTTGACCACCAAGGGACGCCCCCCGCCGAAGGACACCGGGTGCGCGCAAAGCGCTCCGCGCACCCGGTGCCGACGTCACCACCCCTTCGCGCCGGCCACGGGACCCCGGCACCGGTGAACGCGCCGGCCGGTCACCGTCCCAGTCGCACCGGAAGTTCCTGCGGCCCGTTGGAGATGAACGACTCCACCCGGCGCAGGCTCGCCGGCTCCACGGCCAACTCCAGCCCCGGGAACCTCTCGAAGAGCCGCTGCACCCCCACCACGGCCTCCAGCCGAGCCAGGGTCGCACCCAGGCAGTAGTGCGTTCCGAACCCGAAGGACAGGTGCTCGCCGCGGGTCGCCCGAGTGACGTCGAACCGGTCGGCGGCAGGTCCATGGACCTTCGGGTCGCGTCCCGCCGAGGCGAACGACACCACGATCGGATCGCCGCGGGGAATCACCACCTCGCCGACCTCGATGTCCTCCACCGCGAACCGCATCACCGCGTAGGCGGCGGGCGGCTCCAGCCGCAGCGCCTCCTCGACCGCGTCCTCCCAGGAAGCGAGCCCCTCCCGGATCAGGCGCAACTGCTCCGGATGGCGCAGCAGTTCCAGCACACAGGTGCAAATCAGGTTGACCGAGGTCTCGTACCCGGCGGTGAACAGCAGGATCAGATTGTCGATCAGTTCCTTCTCGCTCAGCCCCGCCCCGGCCCCGCCGCGCTCCGTCCCGGTCTCGTCCCGCGCCGCGATGAGCGCGGTGGTCAGGTCGTCACCGGGGGTTCGTCTTCGAAAGGCGACCAGATCCGCCATGGTGGAGTAGAGCAGGTCGGCGTTGGCCCGGGCGTCCTCCGCGGTGATCGCCGTGTCGAAGAACCCCTTGATGACCTTGTGCAGGGGAGCCCAGGAATGCTCCGGTATCCCGAAGACGTCGAAGACGATGCGGGTGGGCAGTTCGTGCGCGAACCCCGCCCGCAGGTCGACCGGCGTCTTTGCGGCCGTCTCCGCGAGCTGCTCCAGCAGGGTCTCGGTCACCTGCTCGATCCTCGGCCGCATCCCGGCGACCCGACGCGAACCGAACGCGGCGGCCACCGGCCTGCGCAACCGCGTGTGCTCCGCCCCGTAAGCGGTGATCATGTTCTGTACCGAGACCCATATGGCCAGCGGCCACTCGGCGCCCACCTCGCCATTGGCCCACGCCGGCCAGTGCCGGTACGCATCCTTCGACACCCGGGGATCCACCAGCAGGCGGCGTATGGTCTCCGCTCCACTGACCACCCAGCCCGTCACCCCACCAGGCAGTACCACCCGGGTTGCCGGGCCCTTCTTGAGCAGATGTGCTGCCTCGGCATGAATGTTCGTGCCGGTGGGATCGATGGTGAACGGACACTGGCGTGTCATCAGGATCTCCATGGTCTGGGCGAGGTCTGCGACAAGGCACGTCGGGCAAACAAGGGGCGGTGCTTCGGCAGCGGGCTCCCGCGCACGGGTGGAAACCGCCCGTCCGATGTGATCTCACCAGCGACGGCCCGGGCGCGGCACCAGCACCTGCCGTCCGTCAACGGCGTGTGATCACCCCCCCTTTTCACGGGAGGCGACCCTAGCCCCCGACGCCATCCGGGAGATGCTAATACCCCGACGGATCGGCAAAGAGGAAAGGAAGCGAAGGACCCTCCGGGGCGGTGCGCGCCCCGGCACCCGATGGCCCCGACCGGAAGCCGGCCCCGCCGATCGCCCGTCGAAGTCCCGCGCCTTCCGGCCGCCGCGGGCCGTGGGCGGCGCCCCCCCCGATCCGCTGGCGTGCCGAGCCCGAGGTCCCGAGGGCACGGCCCCCCACGGCCGCCCGCCGGCGCACCACACCACCACGGCCTCCCCGTTGCTCCCCGCACACCCGTAGGTTTCCCTGTCCGTGCCCGGCGTCGCCAGACCTTCCCCCGGCGTGGCGGCCACCACCTCCCGCGCCGTCACCGGTCCCCCCCGCCCGCCCGACTGCCGCACCGTCCCGTTCGCCCCCACCGAAGGACCGGCGCTCCTGCCCCACTGCCGCCCCGTGGCGCTGGACGGCCAGCACGTCGGCTCCGACGAACCCTGCCCACGGAAAACCCGATCAAGCCGGCCCCGCCCCCGTCCGTCACCCACCCCGCGACCTGCCTCCTTTTCCTGCCGCCGGCAGGCTGACTTATCGTCACAACTGCCTCCGGACAGCCACTTCGACCCCCCATCACCTTGTGTTACGGTCACGCCGTGACGACAGCGAGCAACCCCTTACTTGTCGGGAAATCAGCACTCATAACCGGTGCCAGCACCGGTATCGGTGCCGCAGCGGCCCGGGTTTTTTGCCGAGAGGGCGCCGCCATCACGCTCGTTGCCCGTCGTGAATCCCAACTGGCTGACATTACGAGCCAGTTGCGTGCAGAAGGGCACCAGGCGCAGTACGTGGTGGCGGACGTCACCCGCAGTGAGGAAGTCGCGCGCGCCGTCTCGGCCGCAGTGACCGCCTACGGCCGCCTCGACGTCGCCTTCAACAACGCAGGCGTCGGAGCCGAACCCAAACCGCTGCACCTGCTCGACGAAGAGGTCTACGACACCGTCATGGACACCAACGTCAGGGGCGTGTGGAACTGCATGCGCCACGAGATCCGCGCGATGCTTCCCCGGGGCGGCACCATCGTCAACAACAGCAGCACCGCCGGCCTCGTCGCCACACCGGTCACCGCCGCCTACATCGCCTCCAAGCACGCGGTCCTGGGCCTGACCAAGGCCGCTGCCACCGAATACGCCGCCCAGGGCATCCGGGTCAACGCCCTCGCCCCGGGATCCACCCGCAGCGAGATGGTCGACACCTGGCTCCGCGACAACCCCGACATGGAGCAGCACCTCCTGCAGTCCGCCCTCGTCCCGCGCATCGCGGAACCCGACGAGATCGCCGAAGCCGCCGCATGGCTCTGCAGCGACCGTGCCTCCTTCGTCGTCGGCACCACCCTTTCCGTCGACGGCGGCTGGACCACGCGCTGAGCCACCAGGGCATCCCAACCCCGGCCAGGACGGCCAGGACGGCCTGAACGGCCCGCACCACACGCGCCCCGGGCCACCACACCTCTTCCCCGGCAGCACCGGTCAGCACCGGTCAGCACCCGAGCACGCAAGGCCGCCGCCCCCACACCCCGCAGCCGCTCGACCCCGGGTCAGCCCCCGGCCTGCGTCACCCGCAGTTGCCGCAGCAGACCACCGTAGTCTTCGTCGTCGTCACTGATGAAGAGGGGAAAGGCACCCGAGACCAACGCCACGCCTTCGACCTTGAGCCCCGAGCTCCGGGCGAGCATCTGCGGCGGCTCGACCGCAACCAGTTCCGCGCCCAGGGGCCCACCCCGCTCGACCGTGGCCGCGCGGTAGACGGCGCTGTCGAAGGGACCGAGGTCACCGGGGTCGTATGCGGACGAGACGTACACATCTCCCTTCGCGTCGATGTCGAGACCCGAAGCGGGACGCGCCCCCGGCGGCTCGGGCGCGGTGAACGACACCGACGTCCACTTCCGGCCGAAGGCCAGCGCACCGCTCTTGCCGACCGTCAAGCGCGTCATGTGGATGCGGGTGGTGTCGCTTCCCTGCGCCCGTTCGGCATACACGAAGTAGTCCCGCCCCCCGACCGTTGCGACCGCCGTCGCCTCGACGTTGGTGAGCGGCTCGGGCGTCTTCGGCCACGGAGCCGAGCCCACGACCTCCACGTCGAGGTCCTTGTCCCACCGCGCCAGATAGATGGTGGGATCGAGGTCATCCCCATCAGCGCCGCTTTCGACCAGCAGGGCCTCGTCCCGGCCGGGAAGCCGGGCGATGCTTTCCAGGTCGTTCGGCACGCTGGGGAAGTCCACGCGAAGCTCCTTGACGGCGATCCCGTCGGTGTCGACGGGCGTCCACACGATCGCAAGGCGCGGCAGGTCGCGTTCCGCGTCGTTGTCCCTGGCGTCGTGGCAGACCAAGAAGACCTCCCGTGACTCCGCATCGCGTCCGGGACCGACGAACCCGCGCTCAGTGGCGAGCCAAGCGATGCCGCTGAACTCACGCGGCGCCCGGTACCGGCTCCCCCCGGGAGACGACACCTCGGTGGCCCTTTCAACGCCGCACGCGGCCAACACGAGGAGGTTCAGTCCGACGACGGCGGACAACAGGCCGCGCGTCAACAACCGACGTCCCATCAGGTGTCCCTTCATCGCCCGGTACGCACCGTCATGCATTCCGGCCCGTTCGGGACGCTAGGGCAGAGGACGCCCGGTTCCCACCAGGCGCCGCCGCAACATCACCGGTCTGGCCGCGAGGAGCCGCCACGTGAGACTCCCCACGGACCCGACGACCGGCGCCGGCGGACCGGATCGCCCCCACGGCGAACGCGAAGGGGAAGCAGAACCGCTGGGACTTCTGCCTCCCCTTCCCGAAGGTCGTTCGCTACGGATCGAGCAACGCGAAACGGGACTTCGCGCGGAGCATCACTCGAACGCCGGCGGCGCACCGTCGAGCTCGGCGAGGTCTTGGGCGGTCAGCTCCAGGCGCGCCGCTTGGACATTGGCCCGCAGGTACGACAAGCGGGTGGTGCCGGGAATGGGGATGACGTGCTCTCCCTGAGCGAGGGTCCAGGCGAGCGCCACCTGCGCCATGGTGGCGTCGTGGCGCTCTGCCACCGTGCGCAGGGGAGCGAGGACCCGTTGGTTCGCGGTGCGCGCCGGAGAGGTGAAGCGGGGGTGGCGGGCGCGCAGGTCGCTGGCGGGGAAGGAGGTGTCCGGGGTGATGGTGCCGGTGAGGAATCCGCGCCCCAAGGGTGAGAAGGGGACGAACAGGGCGTCGTTGCGGGCGCACCAGCCGACGATGTCCTCCTCGTGCGCCTGCTTGCCCAGCGACTGACGCGACCACAGGGAGAGTTCGGACTGGACGGCGGCGACGGGGTGGATCCGATGCGCCCGCTCGGCCTCCTGGACCCGGACCTCCGAAAGGCCGAGATGGCCGATCTTGCCCTCCGCCACCATCGCGGCGAGGGCACCCCAACTGTCCTCCAGGGGGACGGTCGGATCGACGCGGTGCAAGTAGCACAGATCCACGGTGTCGGTGCGCAGCCGGCGCAGGCTCGCCTCCACCGCGTTGCGCAGCTGGGCCGGTCTGCCGTCGCGGTGCAGCGTCATGGTGGCGAGGTCGTCCACGACCAGACCGACCTTGGTGGCGAGGAACACCTCGTGACGACGAGGTGTGACGGCCTGCCCGAGCAGCGTCTCGTTGTGCCCCTCCCCGTACACGCCGGCGGTGTCCAAGAGCGTGATGCCGAGGTCGACGGCCGCGTTTAACAGCGAGGCCCATGCCCGGTCGTCACCGTGCGGACGGGTATACATCCAAGGACTCAATCCGGCACAACCCAGGCCCACTGATCCCAGTTGCCGTCCGGTCGGCCGGAAGAGCCTGGTCCGTGCGCTCATCAGTTGCTCGCCACTGTTTCGCACCACGCCACAACACCCACTCATGATCGTTCCGAACGAATCGGAACCACCCTAGCCACGTGAAGACGGCCCTTCGGGGCGTCGTTTGGCCGCAGTGGTGCCCTGCGGGGGAGCGGCGGCAGGGCAGACCCCGTCCGGTTGCCGGTGCCGCACCCCGATTGACCTGGCGACGGGTGCGCACGGACCGTGGCGCACCGGCACCGGGAAGCGGGTGGCGAAAAGCCGTGACGGCCTCGAACAGACCGTCACCTTCCCCGCCCGTACGCGGGGTGGCAGGTCGCACGGAACCGAGGAACCGACGTGCCCCACGGACGCCCCCGCACCCGCCCCCGTCCTCGGCCGAGGACCGAGGACCGAGGACGAAGGGCCCGTGTGCCCGGACCTGCGGTCACCGCACGGGCCGGTCAGACCTCCACCATCACCTGATCCAGCGCCTTCCGCTTCAGGTCCGGCACCTGACAGTCCTCCGCCGGATAGCCGACCGGGATCACCGCGAAGGCCTTCTCGTTCTCGGGCCGCCCCAGCACCTGGGAGAGGAAACGCATCGGGCTCGGCGTGTGGACCAGCGCGGCCAGGCCCGACAGGTGCAGGGCGGACAGCAGCATGCCGACCGCGATGCCCACGGACTCGTCCACGTAGTAGTGCTTGCGCTTGGCGCCGTCCTCACCCAGCCAGTACCGCTGCTGGAAGACCACGATCAGCGCCGGGGCGTCCGTCAGGTGCGTCTTCACCGCATCCGTGCCCAGCGGGCGCAGGGCGGCGAGCCATTCCTCGCCGAGCCTGCCGTCGTAAGAGAGCTGCTCCTCACGCTCGGCCTCCTCGCGGATGCGCCTGCGGATCTCCGGGTCCCGGACCACGACGAAGGTCCAGGGCTGCTGGTGGGCACCGGACGGTGCCGTGGCCGCGCAGGCGATGGCGTCCCGCACGACCTGCTCCGGCACGGCGTCGCAGGAGAACCGGCGCACCGTGCGCCGCTGCCCCATCCGGTCGCGCAACTCTGCCGAGCGACTGAGGGACTCCGCCGGCTCCATGCGCTCAGGACGGTAGGGGACCGGCTGGTACGGGGCGCCGTGGGTGGGCTCCCAGCGCTCTTCGGTGGTGACTGTCATGGGGGAGAGTCTGGTGTCCCCGGCCCCCGGTTCCAAGAGTGGGGACGCACCGGAAACGGCACCCGTGGTTCCGTGGGCACCGCCCGGACGGCGCACCTTCGGCCCCCGCGTCCCTGACCGATCCGAGCCGCGCGAAGACGATCACCACACCCACCCCCACGGGCGACTGCACCCCCTCGAAGACGGAGCCACCGTCTTGCGCACGGCCGGTAGGCAGGTCCTGACGACGAGGAACGCCACGTGCGGATCGACCACGGCGCCCAAGAGGTCCTGCACCACGAAACGCGCGACCTTCCGACCCGTACCCGAACCAGCCGAAGCATCGATGAAAACAGCGGGGCGGGGACACCACCGATCTGGCGCGGCTGCCCCAGCGGAATCCAGCGGGCTACCCCGATCCAGGGCCCTCGTCCGTCTGGGCATGCAGCGGCACAGGTCACCCCTCTGCCGTGCCGCGGCCCGGCGCGCTGCCTCGTCCCGGGTGCGCAGCCACGGACGAACGCGAGGGAACACACGTCCCGGACGCGCAAGGAAACTCCACGGCCGAGCCGAGCACCGGCAAGCCCCTTCCAGCACGCCATGCCGGCGACCGAGGCGCTCGGACACACGCCGCCGCCGACCGCCGCGCAGCGAGCCGGACCAACGGCTGCGCCGCCACTCTGCGCAGTCGATCGACGCCGCGCTGGCGGGGGACCGTGCAGCGCCTGGTTGCGCTCGTCGCCGCTCACTGACCGGGCGTGGCGGTTGTGCCGGCCGTCCGCACCGATCTGCCCTCCCGATCAGCAGGCGCACACAAAGAACGGTGCCGGCGGATTTCGCGCGGGCATCATGCTGTCATGACGGACGACAGCACCAATGGCTTTCATGCGGGGCAGACCTGCCTCATCGTCAAGGCGCCGGAGGCGGAGCCGGCGGTCCGCGTTTGGCGCGAACGGTTTGACCCGTCGGCCCGGGCAGGCGTGCCGGCACACATCACGGTCCTCTTCCCGTTCCTCGACGACAGCCGCATCGACGCGTCCGTCCACTCCACCCTCACGGACGTGCTCGGCAGCCACCGTGCCTTCGACCTGCGGTTCGAAAGCTGCGGCCGGTTTCCCGGAGTGCTGTATCTCGATCCTGAGCCAGACGCGCAGCTGCGACGGCTTACCGAGGTGATCGCAGAGCGGTGGCCCGAAGCCCCTCCCTACGGCGGCCGGTTCACCGAGATCGTGCCCCACCTGACCATCGCCGAAGGCCACCAGGACGCGGTTCTCGAGCAGATCGAGTCCGAGCTGCTCGACAGACTCCCCCTGACGACCCGCGTGTCATCGGTCGACCTCATGGCCTACGACGGCACGCAGTGGCGAGAGCGGGCCTCGTACGCCCTCCGTGAATGAGCTCCACGGGCACGGGCGCCCGTCACCCCGCAGACCAAAGCGTGAAGAGGCCCGACCCCACCGGCCCGTGATACCGCTCCACCCCACGAGGAGAACCGGCGTGCCCAACAGGCCGCACCCCAAGGACGCCCTCGACCACCTGCGTGCCGAGCTGGCGGCCGGAGGGGCGACGACGACCGAAAACACCACTCGGGACGCATGGCTCGCCTTCATGCGCTTCGGGCGCACACGCTTTCACACGGCACCCACGGCCGACTCCGACGGCCTGCTCCTTCAGTACGGCACGTACGCCTTCAGCGGGCGCCCGATGTTCGCCGTGAACCTCACCAGACAGATCAACATCAGTGACGACGGCGAGCACGACCGCCATGTGCAAGTCCACTGCGAGCTCCGCTACACACCAGCAGCGGATGTGGACGCCTGGGGAAGTTTCCACTCCTGGTTCTTCCACGACAGCGATTCCGACCGCGACGGTTGGTCCGCCGCCATGGAGGAGCGCCTCATCCCGCTCTTCGGCCGCCGGCCCGCCGACCTCGACCGGTACGAGGAACCGACATGGCCGTTCCCCTGACGCAAGCCCGCACCCCAGAACGTGCTCGGCCCACCGGTGCCGCTCAGCGCGAAGGACCAGCCCGGAAAACCTGCCCGGCCCGTGCCGTCATCCCCGCACGACCGTCCCTCGAAAGGCCCGTGCCGCGTCAACGACCCGGCACACTCCGCACGCAGAACACGACGCCCCGTCCGACCCACGCCCTCCACGAGGAAGAACCCCGCCGCCCGGTTAGCCTTGTCCGCATGTCAGAGCGTGTCATGCCCGGCCGCACGGACGGCCTGATCACCCTGGGTGCCGCGGACGCCCTGTGGACTGGTCTGACGGCCGACGGCGCCGTACCCACGGCTTCCACGGCGCTCACCTCCCCTTCCGCCCGCGCCCGGAAGGGATACGTCCTGCTCGGCGCCGATGTGGTGACGACGGTGAGGACGGACGACGGCCGGTGGAACGTTTTCGAGGCGGAGGTGCGCCGGGCGGCTGCCCGACTGAACGCCGTCCCAATGAACCGACAGGACCTGGTCCGCATCGGCCCGTTCGGCAAGTCACCCAAGCAGGACTTCGCCGAGGAAACACCACTGCGCTGGCGCCAACGCATCATGGCCGAACTGCAACAGCACCGCGACCCCCCGCAGCCGGCACACCATCCAGCCGACCGACCGCACCCCCTGGCGGGGATCGACTGGCGACAGACGCTCGTGGAGCAGACCCGCAACACGACACAACGAACCTGGTGGCTGCCGCGCGCCGTGGTCAGGCTGCTGGACGCAGCCGAACACGCCGAAACGCAGTGGGCACGCGCCACACGGCCCCACCGGACGATCACCACCGCCCCCGAGCCTCCCCCTCACCCCCGACCGGCCCACGTCCCCGACCGCCGGCAGACCACGAGCCCCGAGGACACCACCACCACACCGCGCCCCTACGGCGCAGAACTGGAAGGCCAGCTGTACTCGGTGCTCAGCAGGAAGCCCGGCACCTCCCGCAGGGTGGCCGGCTGGGCGTGCGCCGTCTGCCGCACCTCGCCCGCCACCGTCCTCGACCACTGCCACGAACACGGCTACGTCCGCGCCCCCCTCTGCCAGTCCTGCAACACCCAAGAACGCCCCGACCACCTGTACGCCAACGACATCCGCGTGGCGAACCGCTACAACCGCCTCTTCCACACCCACACCGACGCCTGGCTCCGCCACTGGCACCGCTGCCCCGGCTGCCGTGCACGCACCACCCTGCCGTTGCCGCACCTCGCCGCATGGACCGCCCACATAGCCTGCCGATCGCTGCGCCCGACCCACCGAGCCCCCCGCGGGCGCAAGCCCTGCGGGCTCCTGCGCGTGTCCTGGACGGGCAGCCAGAACACGCCCCGTTCCTGCCTGCTCACCGTCACCGTCGACTCCTGCCCCTCCGGCGAGCACCGTGTCCTGGCGCGAGTGCCCTACCGCGAAGCCACCGAACGGTTTCGCACCTGGCTGGCCGACACGGCCCCCGCCGTGGCCGCCGCGGCCGGCCCCGATCGCTTGGACGACCTTCCCGCCCAGGCCCGACCGGTCATCGCGGACACCAGCGGCGAAGGCCTGGCCCTGTTCTGAGGGGCAGGGCGACTCCAGGCAGCAGTCGGGCCGTCCGGTCCGGCCGACTCCACACGGCTCGAAGGTCGAGCCCGCCGCTGCCCAGGCCACGCGGACGGCCGGGATCGAACAGCCCCAGGAGGGGTGGTCCACCACATCGTGGAGACGGACCGCACGGCGAGCGTTCTTCAACCTGCCCGTCAAATCGGTCAGTTGAGACCAAGGAGCCCCGAGGCCCGCCGACGGAGTCAATGGTGAGGACGGACGACTTCGCTATGAGCACGCGGGGATCAGCGAGGGGCGCGTCCTTTGCGGGAGGGACCGTAGGGCTGCCCCGCCGACGTCCAGTGCCACACTGATGCACGACCGGCTGCTGGACGGCAGCAACGACCTCGAGGCCGACCGGGCCCCAGCCCGAAGGAGGAACCATGGGACTGCAGTCCGTGATCGAGCACCGGGGAACGCTGGGACGCACCGAGTTCAGCGTCGTCCGCACCGACGGGGTACGGAAGTTGACCATCGGGGACTGGTCGACCACGCTCACTCCCGAAACCCAACTGCGCCACCGCAACCGGTGGCTTTGCATGGAGATTCGGGTCGCCCAACCGGGCCGCCCGGAGTTCGTGCACCGCTACCACATCAACTGGTTCCTCCAGCTCCACAGTCCCTTCGAGTGGGACTACTTGACTGCTGAAATGGACGACCCGGGGCTGGAGTTGGTGGAGTCGCTGGGCGGAGTCACGGACTGGATCCGAGCCGAGAGCACCTCCTGCTGAGGTTGAACCCGTGAGGTCGTCCGGTCGGGCCTGAGGGGCGGGCCGGCCCCGCCCGCGTGCCTCTGTTTCTCGCGAACGGGCAGGTCGCGTTCCGGCGAACCCGCAGGCCGTGCCGTCTGCTGCCCGCGCCCGAGAGGACGAGGTCTGACGTCATCGGCGTCGGCACCACCGTCCGCAATCCCTCCTACCGCCACCGCGAACCCCCCGAGCGCCAGCAGCAGTTCGACCGCGACCGACTCAGGACGAAAAGGGCTCATCGACCCGGGCCCGCAACCAGCGGGAGCGAACTCGTTCGGCAAGCCGCCGTTCGTTCCCCTGTCCGCGGGGGAAGCGGCCCGACGATGCTGAACCAACGGCAGGATTCCCGCGCTTCCGCATTCACGGCCGTCCGGCACGAGAAACAGATATTAAATTCAAATGGAAGGTGTACTTCGGGAGAATGTTCGACATCGCGAGAACGTTCGCTAACTCACCTTCACTGCGAAGGTGACGCACTCCACATGAATGTGCCTGAGTGCCTCTCCTTTTTTGGGGATCTTGAGTCTGTATTGCAGTCTTTTATCCCTCGGTAATTTCACGGTTGTGTCACAGGTGTGACGCACTGGGATGTAAGAGACCGAGGAATCATGATGGTTCACATACCCGCCCCGAAGGGGCGTGGGCGGCTCTGGTCCGGGGGGAGACTTCGCCTCGTCTCGGGGGCTCTTTCTCTGGCCTTGGCCGTGGGGCTGGTCGGGGGCAGCGAGGCGCTGGCCTCGCCCCGCGAGCAGGCCGCCGGAGAGCTGCAGCCGACTGCTGTCACTCAGACTGCTGACATCGCCTCAGCTCGCGTGGCGGCCCGGCTGTCGGGCAAGCGCGTCGAGGCCCTCTCGGAGCGCACGGAGACGTCGACAACGTGGGTGAACAAGGACGGTTCGCTTACGACGGAGCTGACCGCCGGCCCGGTCCGGTTCCAGGATCCGGTCACGGGCGACTGGCGTGACGTCGACGTCGAACTCACAGCCGCCGCGGATGGCTCTGTCGTGTCGAAGGCCCACCCGCAAGGGCTGAAGCTCGCGGGTGAATCCGGTACCAAGGCCGCCTCGCTGCGTGCCGCGCAGTCCGCTCCCGCCACGGATCTGGTGACCCTGGGCAGCGGTGAGGAGGCGATCACCCTGCAGTGGCGCGGCGGTCTGCCCGCGCCGAAGCTGGACGGCACCCGCGCCACGTACCGGGACGCGGTACCGGGCGCGGATGTGGTCGTGGAGGCCACGCGCACCGGCTTCGAGCAGTTCGTCGAGGTGAAGGCGAAGCCTGCCACCGGATTCTCGTACACGCTGCCCTTGAGGACCAAGGGGCTGAAGGTGGAGCAGCAGCCGGACGGCAGCGTGCTGTTCACCGACAAGAAGTCGAAGAAGACCGCGGTGATGCCCGCCCCGGTGATGTGGGACGCGACGGTCGACCCCGTCTCCGGCGAGCACACCCGCCGGGTCCCGGTCGCGATGAAGGTCGTCAAGGCCAAGGGCGGCGTCGATCTCGTCGTCACCCCGGACGCCGAATTCCTCGCCGCCTCGGAGACGAAGTACCCGGTCACCGTTGACCCGTCAACCTCATCGCTGGGCAACCTCTTCGACACCTACGTCCAGCGGGGAGAGACGGTCGACTGGTCGGCCGACACCGAGCTGGACCTGGGCAACCCGGGGACGAAGAACGCCGACGGCACCTACCGCACCGCGCGCTCGTTCATCACCTGGAACACGGCGCCGGTCGCGGACGCGCTGATCGCCGACGCGACGCTGTCCCTGTGGAACTTCCACTCGGGCAACGCGCCGGGCTGCGCGACCCAACCGTGGGAGGTGTGGACGGCGAACAACGCCTCCACCTCGTCGCGGTGGGCGAACCAGCCGGCGATGGTCACCAAGATGGCCACCTCGACCGAAACCAAGGGCAACGCGTCCTGCACGGCGGACGGCTGGATCAACGCCGACGTCACCAACCTCGTCCAGCACTGGGCCAACAACAAGTGGCCCTACTCCGGGATGGGACTGCGCGCCTCGGACGAGAGCATCGTGGCGCAGTGGAAGCGCGTGAACTCCGCGAACGCCGCCTCGAACCCGCCGAAACTGACCGTCACCTACAACTACCGGCCCCGTACGGGCACGAAGCAGGAGGCGGGCGCCCCCTTCTTCTCCTACGGCGGCGCGTACGTCGTCAACACCACGACGCCCGTCCTACGCGACACCTTCGTCGACGCCAACGGCGACAAGGTCAACGGCACGTTCCAGATCTTCGACTCCGCCACCAACGCCCAGGTCGGCAACGTCATCGTCTCCCCCTGGGTGAACTCCGGACAGGTCGCCTCCGTGACCGTTCCCGCCGGTGTCCTCACCAACGGCAAGACGTACAAGTTCCGCACCTCCCCCTACGACGGCACGCACTACAACCTGGGCTGGTCGGAGTGGAAGACCTTCACGGTCGACACCACCGCCCCCTCCGCCCCCACCGCCATCACCTCCACGGACTACCCGTCCACCTCGTGGGTCAAGGGAGCCGGCCAGGCGGGCACCTTCAACGTGACCCCGCCGTCCGGCACGGACCACAACTGGCTCGAGTGGTCCCTGGACGGCGTGACCTGGACCAAGGTCACCACCGGGGGCGCCTCCGGCGCCAAGGCCATCTCCATCACCCCGCCCAAGGACGGCACCCACACCCTCCAGGTCCGTGCGGTCGACAAGGCGGACAACAAGTCCGAGGCGATCGACTACACCTTCCACGCCGGCCCCGGCGGCTTCGTCCAGCCGGCCGACGGCGAGCGCACCGCGCGCCGCCTCCCGCTCCTGGCCGAGGCCGACGGCTCCACGTACGACAAGGTGTCCTTCTCCTGGCGCCGCTCCGAAGCCGACGCGTGGGTGCAGATCCCCGTGGGCGACGTCACCTCCGGCGGTGCGCCGCTGGCCGCGTGGCCGGTGCCGATGACGGCCGGCAAGAACGCCGCCCTGGTCTGGAACGCCACCGACACCGTCGACCCCGACGGCACGGTCCAGATCAAGGCCGACTTCACCGGGCCCGGCGGTTCGGGTTCGACCCAGCCTCTCTCCGTCGTCGTCGACCGCAACGCCTCCGGCGCGGCCACGGACGAGATCGGCCCGGGCTCGGTGAACCTGCTCACCGGTGACTACTCCCTTTCCGCGCAAGACGCCTCCGCGTTCGGTCTGTCGGTCTCGCGTACCGCCTCCTCCCGCACCCCGGACAAGGGGGGCAAGCAGGAAGGCCAGGCGCCGATCTTCGGCAAGGAGTGGGTCTCCGGAACGACCGCCGAGGCCACGCAGTCGGACTTCTCGCACATCCGGCGGATCTCCGACACCGCCATCGCGGTCGTCGACTCCGAGGGCGAGGAGACGCACTTCACCGCGAACGCGGCAATGAACGGCTGGGTCCCCGAGACCGGCGCCGAAGGCCTGACCCTCACCGGCAGCGTCACCGGCTCGTTCACCCTGTCCGACACCGAGGGCACGGTGACCGAGTTCACCAAACCGGACACGGCTGCCACCACCTGGCAGGTCTCCTCGACCCTGCTGGACGGACTCGCGGACACCACGACCACCGTGGTCTCGGAGCTGGTGACCGTGGACGGCAAGAAGCTGGCCCGGCCCAAGCGGATCACCGCCCCGACCTCGGCCACGTCGGCTGCCACGTGCACGGCGACGCCGTCCACCAAGGGCTGTCGTGCTCTGGAGTTCGTCTACGCCGTCTCCACCACCGCCACCGACCTCGTCTTCGGGTATTTCGCCGGCCAGGTGAAGGAGATCCGACTGTGGTCCACCGAGCCGGGCGCCGCAGCGGCCACCGCCAAGGCCGTGCAGACCTACGCCTACGACGCGTCCGGCCGCCTGCGCCAGGCGTGGAATCCGCAGATCAGCCCGGCACTGAAGACCGAATACTCCTACGACACGGCAGGCCGGGTCACCGACCTGACTCCCGCTGGGGAACTGCCCTGGACCTTCACCTACGGAAAGGCCGGCGCCGCCGCCACCGCCGGTGACGGCATGCTCCTCACGGCATCCCGTCCCGGCCTCCAGCAGGGCACCGAGGACGTCGAGTCCGGCACCGCGTCCACCTCGATCGTGTACGACGTACCGCTGACCGGCACCACCGCCCCGTACGCGATGGGTGCGGCGGACGTGAAGGCGTGGGGGCAGTTGGACGCCCCGACCGACGCGACCGCCGTTTTCCCCGCCGACGCGGTCCCGGCCTCGAACGCCGGCAACGGCCTGACGGCAGGCTCCTACACGCGCGCCACGATCAACTACATGGGCGTCTCCGGGCGTTCGGTCAACAAAGCCACCCCCGGCGGCCACATCTCCACCACCGAGTACGACCGCTTCGGCAACACGGTGCGCGAACTGTCCGCCGGCAACCGCGAGGCCGCCCTGGGCATCAGCGCCGCCGACAGGGCCGTCCAGGCCGACCTCGGCATCGGCCAGCTCACCACAGCCGAGCGTGCTGACCTTCTGGCCACCAAGTCGGTCCACAACGAGACGGGCACCCGTGAAATCGAGGAGTTCGGCCCACTGCGGTGGATCGACCTCACTGCCGATCTGAAGTCCGGAACCACGACCCTGGTGTCCTCCGGAACGTCGGTGACGGGCCGCTCGTGGACGGTCAACGAGTACGACACCGGACGTCCCACCGACGGCACGGCCAAGGTCAAGGACCAGATCACCAAGGTCACCACCGGTGTCGAAGTTCGTGAACACCCCGGCATCCAGGGCGAGACCCGCGTGGTGCAGACGGTGTACGACTGGGCCAAGGGGCTGGCCACGCAGACCGTCAAGGACCCGGGTGGCCTGGCGATCACCGCCACCACCGAGTACGACTCCCTGGGCCGCGTCGCGAAGCAGCGGCTTCCCGGAGCCACCGGCACTGATGCCGCCACCCGGGTGACCACCTACTGGTCCGCGACCGGCACCGGCACCTGCCAAGGCCGCCCCGAGTGGGCCGACCTGGTCTGCTCCACCGGCCCGGCCGGCGCCATCACCGGCGGCGGCAGCAACCCGGCCCAGTTGCCGACCACCACCACCGAGTACAACTGGTGGGGAGGCCCGGCCAAGGTCACCGAGACCGCGAACGGCGTCACCCGCACCACCACGACCACCTACGACGACGCCGGCCGCACCACCAAGGTCGCCATCACCGGCGGAGCCGGCCAGGCGGTCCCGGAGACGACGACCGAGTACGACCCGGCCACCGGCCGCGCCGTCAAGACGGTCTCCCCGACCGGGGGCACCCTCACCAAGACCTTCGACGAGCTCGGCCGCCAGACGTCCTACACGGACGCCGACGGCGGTGTCACCAGCACCGAGTACGACCTGCTCGACCGACCGGTCAAAGTCACGGACAACACCCCCTCAACCGTCACGTACACCTACGACCACGCGGCCGAGCCACGCGGCTTGGCCACGAAGACCACGGACTCCGTCGCCGGTGTCTTCCAGGCCACCTACGACGCGGACGGCTCCGTGGCGAGCGAGAAGCTGCCCGGCGGCTACACCGTCACCACCAGCGAGGACACCACCGGCGCCGCCCTGAAGCGCACCTACACCCGTGACGGCGACGGCACCGTGATCTACGCGGACACCGTGACCGAGTCCGTCCACGGCCAGGTCACCACACATGCGGGCTGGTCCGACCAGAAGTACGGCTACGACGCGACCGGCCGCCTCGTCACCGTCGAAGACACCGCCGACACGATCTGCACCAAGCGGACCTACGCCTTCGACAACCGCACCAACCGCACCTCGCTCACCGCCGCGGCCGGCGCTCCAGGCGCCGACTGCCCCACCACCGGAGCCACGACCACCAGCCACGCTTACGACAGCGCCGACCGCCTCGTCGACTCCGGCCACGTCTACGACGCGTTCGGACGCACCACCACCGTCCCCGGCCACGGCACGCTCGCTTACTACGGCAACGACCTGGCCTACCAGCAGACCGCGAACGGCCAGCGCCAGACCTGGCAGCTCGACGCCGCCCACCGCTTCCGCTCCTTCACGACCGAAACCGGCAGCGGATCCACATGGAGCCAGACCGGATCCAAGGTCAACCACTACGACGACGGAGGTGACAACCCCCGTTGGATCACGGAGGACAGTGCCACGGGCGCTTTGACGCGCAACGTCGAGTCCGCCTCGGGTGACCTGGCCGCCACCACCAGCAAGACCGGCAACACCGTCCTCCAGTTCACCACCATCCACGGCGACGTGGCCCTCCAGCTCCCCCTGGACACTTCCCAGGCCCCCGTCGCCCTCGACACCGACGAATACGGCAACCCCCGGGCCGGTCAGACGGCCACCCGCTACAACTGGCTCGGCGCCAAGCAACGCTCCACCGAGACCCTCACCGGGCTCACCCTCATGGGCGTCCGCCTCTACAACCCCGGCACCGGCCGCTTCCTGTCCACCGACCCCGTCTACGGCGGGGGCGACAACCGCTACGGCTACCCCGGCGACCCCGTCAACCAGTTCGACCTCGACGGGAAGAACTGGTTCAAGAAGAAGTGGAGGAGCTTCAAGAAGAGCAAGTTCGTCCGCTGGAGGGGCTGGCGCACCGTCTGGAAGGTCGGCGCCATCGGCGTCGGTGTGGCCGCAGCCCTCGGATGCGGCGTCTCCATCGTCTGCGGCATAGCAGCCGGAGCCGCCGTCGGAGCCATGGGCTACTGGGGCAGTTCGGGCAGGAAGACCTGGCGGGGCACGCTCTCGGCTGCCGGCTGGGGCGCTGCCGGCGGCTTCTTCGGCCGCACCTGGACCAACGCCATCAAGGTAGGACGATCCGGTAAGTTCGCTGGCGCCGCGTACTCGCGGGTGAGGACGTACCGCGGCTGGCGTTCCTACAGGAACATGCGCTTGTGGCGGACCATGAACTGAGCATCCGAAGGGTGGGGGCGCGCCCCCACCCTTCCCCGCGCCATCCACGGCACCAAACAGGAGCAACCATGAACAGATGGACGGCATACGGAGCCATCATCGCGGGCGTAGTGCTTCTCGCCCTCTACGTGTCCGACACCATCACCACGACCCCCTACTCGACCTTCGCCATCCTCGCCGGCACCGGCCTCGTCGTTGACGGGATTCGAAGGCTGTACCACCTCCGACGTTCGAGGAATCCCCAGAACCCGTAACAGTCGATGCGGGAGGGCCCGTCAGTTCGCTGACGGGCCCTCCTTGAGTCGTCACACCCCAGCGACCGTTCGCTGCATCGCGCCACCGCCCAGTTCGACGCGGGAGGCCGCCCCTCCCGACAGGACGCCGTCGCCCGCCTGTTCGTCGCCGCCTTCGCGATCGTCGAGCCCGCCGCGGGAAGCGAGGCCCGGGAGGTCCAGCGGTGAACCGCGAGGAGGAAGGAACGGGCGGTTTTGCACGGTCCGCGCCGTGGGGGCCCACCCGCATACGGGTCGCATGCGGGTGGGCGCTCGCCTTCGTGGGGCTGCACCTTTCCTGGGGTCTCGGCGGCGATGCGGGGCTGAGCGTCTTCGCCGGCCCGCTGGCCACCGAGCGCCCGCTGTGGTTCGTCGTCGCTGGCCTGTGGGGCGTGGGCGGGCGCTGCCTACTCGGCGCCGCTCACACGGCTGCTCACCCGGCCTGATCTGCGGAGGACGCCCGCTGCATGGGCGAGGTGGCTGGGATGGGGCGTCAGCGCGGTCCTGCTGAGACGCGTCATCGGCATCGAAGTGATGCCGCTGACGGGCACCGTGCACGTGGACGCCTCCGTGAGCGAACAGCAGCGGGCCTGGACACTGGCCCTGTGGACCCCCTGGTCCATCGCTGGAGGACTGGCCTTCGGCCTCGCCACCCTTCGCGCCAGCAGGCATACCGGCGCAGAACCGCCACTTGCCTCCTCGCCAGGCTGAACGCGGCCGGCGAGCTGGATTGGTCCAGAACCCGTGCGGACGGCTCCCGCGTCCATGCGAAAAAGAGGGGGAGCCAACACCGGCTCGTCGCCGGTCGACCAGCGACGAGCCGGGCGGCAAGCACCACGTGGGCAGCGACGGCCGGGGCACTCCGCTCAAGGCCATCACGACCACGGCCAACGTTAACGACGTCACCCAGCCCCTTGCCCTGGTCGATGGCGTCCCGCCCGTCGCCGGACGCCCAGACCACCCCGTCGACACCCCCGGGCTCTGCTCGGCGACAAGGGATGCGACTTCGATCCCACCGTCGTGAGCTGCCCGCACGCCGGATCCTGCAGGTCGTCTCCCGCAGAGGTGCCCCAACCATCGACAGCCCGGGCAAACTTCGCTATGCCGTCGAGCAGACCTTTGCGCTGCTCCACCGCTTCAAACGACTCGCCGTCCAACGGGAACGCCGCACCGAACCCCACGATGCCTTCGTCTCCCTCGCCCGCAGCCCCATCTGTTACCGACGGCCCAAGAGAGCTGCCGCTCCATGATCGCAGGAGCCCTCATGGCGGCAACGTCCCTCGCAGAGGGGGGCAGGTGCCCCCGGGCACCCGCCACGCCCCGTTCCGTCCTCGTCGTCGACCGGGCGGCGCAGGACCGGCCACCACAGGGAGCGGCCCAGGAGGGCGGCCAGCGCCGGGACCAGGGCGAGGGAGAGGACGAAGGCGGAGAGCAGGATGCCCAGGGCCGTCGCGAAACCGACCTGCTGCGTGGCCGGGGCCGGGTTCACCGCGAGGCCCGCGAAGGAGGCGGCCAGGACCAGGCCCGCCGATGCGATCGCCGGGGCGGTGTGCCGGACGGCCCGCGCCACGGCCGCCCGGGCCGGGCCCGGGCGGGCCATCTCCTCGCGGATCCGGTCCGTCACCAGGATGTTGTAGTCGGTGCCCAGGGCCACCACGAACAAGAACAGCACCAACGGCAGCGTGAAGTCCACGCCGGCCCGTCCCAGTCCGTGCTGGAAGACCAGCGTCGAGGCTCCCAGGGTGGCCGCGAAGCCCAGGCCCACCGCCAGCATCAGCACCACGGGCGCCAGCAGGCTGCGCAGCAGCAGGAACAGGATCACCGCGATGAGCGCCGCCGCCACCGGGAACACCACCTTCAGGTCCTTGCCGACGGCCACCGCCACGTCGGCGAACACCGCCGCCGTACCGCCCACATGCACCTCCGTACCCGCCGGCCGGTTGGCCGCGACCGCGTCCCGCACCGGACCCGACACCACGTCACGGGCCTCCTGCCCCAGCGGGTCCGCGTCGAGGAAGAGGTCGATGCGCACGGCCCGCCCGTCCCCGCTCAGCACGGGCGGGGCCACCTGCCCGACGCCCTCCACCGCACCGAGCGCCCGGACCAGCCCGTCCAGCCCGGCCACGTCCACCGGCCCGCCGCCGACCGCGGTGACGAACACCCCGGCCGGGCCCGACACGCCCGCGGGCAGGCTCTGGGCGATCTCCGCGGCGGTTTGCGCGGCGGCCGTCCGCTCCTCCCCGGCCGCCCGGCCGCCGTAGTCCATCCGCATCCCGGCCGTCCCCGCGGCCAGCGCCCCCAGCACCGCCACGCACACCAGGACCAGCGCCGCGGGCCGCCGCACCGTCCACGCACCGGTCCGGGCCGCGGCCCCGCCCCGGGCCGGCCGGTCCAGGGAACGCGAGGGCCAGAACATCCGCCGCCCGCACACCGCCAGCAGCGCCGGCAGCAGCGTCAGGCTGCCCAGCAGCATCACCAGCACCGAGACCGCGATCGCCGGACCCAGCACCCGGAACTGGCCGAAGGCGGCCACGCCGAGCGTCGCGAACGCCGCGACGATCGTCAGCGCCGCCGAGGTGATCGCCGTACCCACCCGGCCCGCGACCACCGCGGCCGCCTCCCGCCCCGACTGCCCCGGATACGCGCGCAACTGCTCACGGAACCGGAAGAGGAGAAACAGGAAGTAGTCCACACCGATCCCGACTAGCACGACGTTGATCAGCCCGGGGGTGGAGGGCGCCAGCCGGATCCCGCTCAGCAGGGCCCCGAGCACCACCGTTCCCATGGCGGCCCCGCCGATCACCGTGACCGCGACCAACGGCAGCAGCGCGGCCAGCACGCTCCGGAAGACCAGCACGTGCAGCAGCACGATCACCCCGACCATCACCAGGCCCACCACCATGGAGCGGATCTTCTCCGCGTCCTGGTCGTCCACCGTCGACGCCAAACCCCCGGTGAACCCGGTCCGCAACCCTGCCACCTCGAACTCGGACCGAGCCTCGTCCCGAAACGCCCGGTACGTGGACTGCACCCCCGGGTCGGCGGGGTTGCCCTTCAACTCCACGGACAACAAGCGCAGCTTGCGGTCCGGTGACGTCAGCGCGGGCGTCACGTGCGGCCGCTGCGAATGGTCCTCGGCCAGCACCGGCGGGGTGTCCTCGTCCCGCGGCATCGTGATCCACCGGCGGGACAACGCCGCCGCCAGACCGTCGATGCGGCGCTCGTCGGCGGCGGTCAGCGCCGCCCCGTCCCGACGGGCCACCAGCACGGTCAACGGCTCCACGTCCGGCCGCGCCCCGAAGTGCCGTTCGGCCACCTCCAGAGCCGCCGCCGAGTCGTACCGCTCGGGCAGGAAACCCCCCGTGCCGGGCTGCGAGGCCCGGAACACGAACGCCTGCCCCAAGATCGTCAGGGCGATGCCGAGCACCGCCCACAGGGCGATGACCTTCCACGGACTTCGCGTCGAGAAGCCGGTCAGGGCGCGGACCACAGAACCTCCGTACGCACGTTCCACCCGCCGGACCGGCAGGCGGCTCCGGGCACTTCCCGGACTGCTCCCAGACCATCAGCGGGCAGGCCCCGGATCATCGGCGCGCAGGAGGAGCCCGGGTACGGGACTCCGGTCCGCGGCACCCCTTTCGACCAGGACCAAAGTACTGCTCGGCCCTCCGCCCCCGGGAGGACACACCTCCCGCCCCACCAGGGAGAATGGAAGCTTCCGCCCCCGCCGCGCGTCCCTCCGGGCACCCACGAGGGGGCCGGGACAACGGGTGGACACCAGCGCGGGACGGAGCAGACGGGCATGCCGATACGGGGCAGGAGCACGAGCGGGGACGCGGACGCGAGCGAAGGCACGGGGACGAGCAGGCCAGCGAGATCCGGCACCAGCACCATCACCAGCACGGGTACGGGCACGGGAAGGGGAACCGACGACACCCCCACCCCCCTCTCCGCTCCCGCCCCCGAGCGGCTGGCCTGGGACCGCGGAGACGCCCTGGTCGCCATCGGCACGGCGGCCGTCGACCTGATCGGCTACTCGCTGGGCGCCGCCGACCAGGGGCGGCCCCTGACCCTGGCCGGCTGCGCCCTGCTGGTCCTGGCGGCCCTGTGCCTCGTCCTCCGCCGCACCCGCCCGCTCACCGCCCTGACCGGAGTGCTCGGCCTCGGCACGGTCCTCAACTTCGCGACCACGCTCCAAGGACACTTCACCGCCGCCCTCGCCGTCGCCCTGTACACCGTGGCCCGGCAGCTCCCGCTGCGCCGATCGCTCCCCGCGGCGGCCGTGACCGTACCCGCCTCCCTGGTCGGCCTGTCGGGCGGGCTCTTCGATCCGGCGGTCCTCGGCAACCTGGTGGCGGCGGCCCTGGTCACCGGCGCGGGCGTACTGATGCGCCGCCGGGCGCAGGAGGCCGCCGCGCACCGGCTGCTGCTGGCCGAGGCCGCCGTGGCCGCCGAACGCCGCCGCATCGCCCGCGAGCTGCACGACATCGTGGCCCACCACATCACCACCATGCAGCTGATGGCCGGCGGCGCCCGCGTCAACCTCGCCCGGGACCCGCAAGCCGCCCGCCAGGCCTTGGTCACCCTGGAGGGCTCGGGTCGGATGGCGCTGCGCGAGATGCGGCAGCTCCTGGACGTCCTGCGCGCCGGGGAGGAGCCCGAGACCGGCCCGCCCGCCGCACCCCAGCCCGGCACCGCCGACCTCGAACGGCTCGTCGCGGAGGCCCGGCAGTCCGGCACGGACACGCGACTCACCGTGGACGGGCCGGTCCGCGACCTGCCGCCGAGCGTCGGCCTGACCGCCTTCCGCGTGGTCCAGGAAGCCCTCACCAACACCCGCAAGCACGCGGCGGGCGGCGCCCGCGTCCGGGTCCGACTGGCCTACGGGGCCAAACACCTCACCATCGAGGTCCACGACGACGGCGCCGGACGCACCACCGACCGCGGCCCCGCCGCCCCCGGCCCCTCCGTCCGTCCTTCCAAGACCCCGGGATACGGTCTGATCGGAATGCGCGAACGCGTCGCCCTGCTCGGCGGCACCCTGGAGACGGGCCCGGACGGCACCGGCGGCTACCGGGTCACCGCCCGCCTCCCGGCCGCCGCCGACGAAGACGACGCGGGCCCCAAGGCCGCCTGACCCCGACCAGGGGGCAGGACCCGCACCGCGACGCCCACCGCACCCGACCATTCCACCGGAACCGGAAGGACCCCCGTTATGTTCTTCGCGGTCCTGCAAGAGGGCCGCTGGCCTCCGGGCCCGGCATGACTGTGTCCCCCTGTCGAACGGATGACCTGGGGGGTGG
>NZ_JBHYMF010000039.1:0-48307 GCF_042742855.1 Streptomyces sp. NPDC058877
CGGCCCTCCAACATGGCCTCACGAAACTTCTTCGACCCGTTGGCGTTGGTCCGCTCACCGATCGCCAGGTAGGAGGTGTCCTGCCGGAACGGGACGTGTGCGTAGAGGGACGAGGCTCCCGGCTCCGACACCGGGCGCCGGTCCAGCACGGCCGCGCCCCGCACCCGCTCCACGATCTCCCGCAGGTGCGCGGGGGTCGTGCCACAGCAGCCGCCCACCAGCGACGGACCGTACTCCCGCACGAACTGCTCCTGGGCATCGGCCAGTTCGGTCGGCGACAGCGGATAGTGGGCCCCGTCGGAGGTCAACACCGGCAGGCCCGCGTTCGGCATGACGGAGATCGGTATCCGGGCGTGCCGGGAGAGGTGGCGCAGGTGTTCGCTCATCTCGGCCGGACCGGTCGCGCAGTTCAGGCCGATCATGTCGATGCCCAAGGGCTCCAGGGCCGTGAGCGCCGCACCGATCTCCGACCCCAGCAGCATCGTGCCGGTCGTCTCCACCGTGACCTGCACGATCAGCGGCAGGTCCACGCCGACCCAGTCCAGCGCGCGGCGGGCGCCGACCACGGCCGCCTTGGTCTGGAGCAGGTCCTGCGAGGTCTCGATGAGCAGGGCGTCCGCACCGCCCCTGATCAGGCCCTCCGCGTTCTGCTGGAAGGCCTCCCGCAGCGGCTCGTAGGCGATGTGGCCGAGGGTCGGCAGCTTCGTTCCCGGCCCCATGGAGCCGAGGACCCAGCGGGGGCGCCCGTCGACGGCCGTGTGCGCGTCCGCCGCGCCGCGGGCGATCCGGGCGCCGGCCTCGGACAGCTCGTACACCTGGTGCTCGATGCCGTACTCGGCGAGCGCGGCCAGGTTCGCCCCGAAGGTGTTGGTCTCCACGCAGTCCACGCCCACCGAGAAGTACGCGTCGTGGACGGAGGCGACGATGTCGGGGCGGGTGAGGTTGAGGACCTCGTTGCAGCCCTCCAGGTTCCGGAAGTCCTCCATCGACGGGTCGGCGGCCTGGAGCATGGTGCCCATCGCCCCGTCGGCGACGACGACCCGCGTCGCGAACTCGTCCCGCAGGGAACGCCTCATGTCAGCCCCCTCAGGTGGGGGACGAGCGTCGCCGTGCAGCCGACGCCGTAGGTGGTCCTGATCCGGTCCAGGAGGACGTCCCGGTGGAGCGGGTACTCCTGCGTCCCCACGTAGTCGAGGACGGTGGCCGCGAGCGCGCAGCCCAGTTGTGCCGCGCACCGCTCCGGCACGCCCCAGAGCGTCCCCGCGAGGAAGCCGGCCCGGAAGGCGTCGCCGACGCCGGTCGGATCGATGACCGCCGGCACCGGGACCGCGGGCACGGCGAGCTGCTCCCGGCCCTCGCCGCGGATGCGGACGCCGGCCTCGCCGTGGGTGGCGACCCAGGTGGTGACCCGGCGCAGCACCTCCGCCTCCGACCAGCCCGACTTCTCCAGCAGCAGTGCCGTCTCGTACTCGTTGGTGAACAGGAACCGGGCCCCGTCCACCAGCTCCCGCACCTGGCGCCCGTCGAGCCGCGCCAACTGCTGCGACGGATCGGCGGCGAAGGGGATGCCCAGCTCGCGGCAGGTCCGGGTGTGCCGGAGCATGGCGCCGGGGTCGTCCGGGGAGACCAGGACCAGCTCCAGTCGGCCGGTGCGCGCGATGACGTCCCTGAGGTCGATCTCGCGCGCCTCGGCCATCGCCCCCGCGTAGAAGGTGGCGATCTGGTTCTGGGCCCGGTCGGTGGTGCAGACGAAGCGGGCGGTGTGGAGCGACTCGCTGACCCGCACCGAGTCGGTGTCCACACCGTGGTCCTTCAGCCAGACCCGGTACGGCTCGAAGTCCGCCCCGACCGCGCCCACCAGGGTCGGGCGCAGGCCGAGGACACCGAGTCCGAAGGCGATGTTCGCTGCCACTCCGCCGCGCCTGACCTCCAGGTCGTCGGCGAGGAACGACAGGGAGACCCGGTCGAGCCGGTCGGCGATGAGCTGTTCGCCGAACCAGCCGGGGAAGGTCATCAGATGGTCGGTCGCGATGGATCCCGTGACAGCGATGCGCATGGTCCTCAGGCCCCTTCGTCCTGTCGGACGGCCTTCTGCAGGGCCTCCGCGCGATCCGTCCGCTCCCAGGTGAACTCGGGCCGTTCACGGCCGAAGTGGCCGTAGGCGGCGGTCGCCGCGTAGATCGGCCGCTTGAGGTCCAGGTCGCGGATGATCGCCGCGGGCCGCAGGTCGAAGACCTCGCCGACGGCCTCCTGGATCCGCTCGTCCGGCACGGTGCCCGTGCCGAAGGTCTCCACGAAGAGCCCGACCGGCTCCGCCTTGCCGATCGCGTACGCGACCTGTACCTCGCAGCGCGTGGCGAGACCGGCCGCGACGACGTTCTTGGCGACCCAGCGCATCGCGTAGGCGGCCGAGCGGTCGACCTTGGAGGGGTCCTTGCCGGAGAAGGCGCCGCCGCCGTGCCGGGCCATGCCGCCGTAGGTGTCGATGATGATCTTGCGGCCGGTCAGGCCGGCGTCGCCCATCGGGCCCCCGACCTCGAAGCGGCCGGTCGGGTTGACCAGCAGCCGGTAGCCGTCGGACTCCAGGGCGACGCCCTCCTCGACGAGCTGCTTCAGCACGTGCTCGACGACGTACTCGCGGACGTCCGGGGCGAGCAGTCCCTCGACGGAGATGTCCGCCGCGTGCTGCGAGGAGACCACCACCGTGTCGAGGCGGACCGGGCGGTCCCCGTCGTACTCGATGGTGACCTGCGTCTTGCCGTCCGGTCTCAGGTACGGCAGGGTGCCGTCCTTGCGGACCTCGGTCAGCCGCCGCGACAGACGGTGGGCCAGGGCGATCGGCAGCGGCATCAGTTCGGCGGTGTCGTCACAGGCGTAGCCGAACATCAGCCCCTGGTCGCCGGCGCCCTGGGCGGCCAGCTCGTCGTCCGTGCCCTCGACCCGGGACTCGTACGCCGTGTCGACGCCCTGGGCGATGTCCGGCGACTGGGCCCCGATGGACACCGACACGCCGCAGGAGGCGCCGTCGAAGCCCTTCGCGGAGGAGTCGTAGCCGATGTCGAGGACGGCCTCGCGCACCAGCTGTGCGATCGGCGCGTACGCCGTGGTGGTGACCTCGCCGGCGATGTGCACGAGTCCCGTGGTGATCAGGGTCTCCACCGCGACCCGCGAGGACGGGTCCTCGGCGAGCAGGGCGTCGAGGACGGTGTCGCTGATCCGGTCGGCGATCTTGTCGGGGTGTCCCTCGGTCACGGACTCCGAGGTGAAGAGGCGACGGCTCATGCCCGGCCCACCTCCACCTGCGCCGTGAAGAAGTGCCGCTCGATGGCGCCGAGGGTGCGGATGGAGTCGACCTCCAGGGTCTCCATCTGGATGGCGGTGCCGCTCTCCTGCTCCAGGAGGAAGACGAACTCGACGAAGGACAGCGAGTCGATGAGCCGGTTCTCGATCAGGTCGAGGTCTGGGGCGATGTCGGTGCGCTCGGGGTGGCGCTCCAGGATCCAGTTCTTCACCGTCTGCAGGCCGTCGGCCATGGTTGCTCTCCTTTTCGCTACTGCTCGGTCGCGTTGCTGGATGGGGAAGGGGTGGGGGCGACGATCGGGGCGGCCACGGCCACCGCGTAGTCCACGTCGTGGCTGATCGACACGGTGATCTCGGTGATGCCGGACTCGGCGGCCATCTCGGCGGCGGTCCGGTGCAGCTCCACGAGCGGCCAGCCGCCCTCGGAGCGGCGCACGACGATGTCCGGCCACGGCAGGAACCTGCCCCGGACCCGCAGGGTCTTGAAGGCCGCTTCCTTCGCCGCGATCCGCCCGCACAGGCTCAGGACGTCGAGCCCGGAGGAGGTGCGGCAGTCGGCGAGCTCGCCGGGGGTGAGCATCCGCTCGAAGAACCGCTCCCCGTACTGGGCGAGGAGCCTGCGGACACGGTTGACGGACACGATGTCCATGCCGAGGTTCGCCCACCCCAGGCCGCCCGCCGGCGGGGCGGCGGGACGGGCCGGCACGTCAGATCACCGGCCCGGCCGCGCCACTCGCACCGGCCGGCACCGGGGCACCGGCTTCGGCCCGCAGCCGGGCGTTCGCGTCGAGGACCGCGCGGGTGGCGGCCTCCCAGCCGCCGTGGCGGCGGGTCAGCACGGACAGCCAGCGCTCCAGGCCGAAGGCGACGCAGCTGGTGAAGGCCGGTCCACCGGTCGACGCCAGGGTGATGTCGCAGCGGTCGCCGAAGAAGTTCCGGTGCGTGTTGACCGAGGCGATCGCCAGGTCCTCGTGGAGGAACTCGTACTTCACCGGGGTGAGCCGCTGGAGGACCGCCTTCGAGCTGCCCCGGTCGAAGAAGGGGTCGCAGGCGGCCTCCTTGCGCAGCGGCAGGTCGAGCGCCGCCGCGAAGGCCTGGATCCGGCGCGTGAAGTCGGCCAGGTGGCCCTCGGCGTGCTCGCGCGCGCCGAGGGCGACGACCTCCCGCATCCGGAAGCCGAGTTGGCGGCGCATGCCCTCGTAGTGGGTCTCCTTGCGGAAGCACCAGGAGCAGATCGTCACGAGCGCGTCGTCGGCGACCCGGGTGCCCCGGTGGTCGAGGTAGACCGCGTAGCAGGAGGCGGAGGGCAGTCCGAGTGCGGCCGGTTCGAGCGCCTCGGCCGGGAAGCGCCCGGTGTCGACGTCGAAGGGCGTGGTCGCACGGCGCTCCAGGTCGAGCGGGGCGGCGACGACGGCCTGGTGGGGGAAGTTGTCGTAGTAGTCGAGCTCGGCCAGGTCGGCGGCCGGGAGCAGCGGGGGCATGGTCATCGGGCGGGCGCCCGCGGTCACGCCCCAGCCCTCGAAGGTGTCGTCGAGGAGCCGCAGCAGGCGGGTCCCCTCCGGGCCGAGCGAGGGCAGGCCCCGGGTGGCGCCCGGGTGGTCGCCCCGTGTCTCGCCCTTGGCGTCCCCGACGGTCGCGGGGGTCGTCACGGTCATGGTCGGTGCACCTCTCGGTAGGGAGGTTCCTGGGGGGCTCAGACGACGGGCAGGACGTCGTCGGAGAAGATCCCGGTCTTCAGGAAGAAGGCGAGCGGCTTGCGGATCGCCTTGCGCTCGTGGGGCCGGCGGCGCTCGTCGGCGACCAGTGCGTTGCGCAGGGCCAGCGGGTCGGGGATGCCGGCGTCGCGGTAGACGTGGGGGTTGTAGAGGGAGTTGACGCTGTAGACGACGTACCGCTTGAGGTACGCCTCCACCTCGCGGACCCGCTCGGCGCTCACGGCCTGGCGCATCCGCTGGTGGAGCAGGGAGACCAGTTCGCGGCCGAAGGCGATGTGCCGGGACTCGTCCTGGTGGTGGATGCGGTTGACCTCGCGGATGGTGTGGCAGAGCGAAGCGTCCTTCGCCATCCGGGAGTTGTAGTGGTCGACGAGCTCCTCGAAGAAGAGGATGCGGGTGAAGACCAGGAAGTTCTCGACCTCGGGTTCCCAGGCGGCGTCGGCGCGCATGGCGGTGGAGCCGTAGATCTTCTGGCCGTAGCGCCGGCAGAACTCGGAGAAGAACCACATGTGTTCGTTCTCCTCGCCGATGAAGTGGTGGAAGAAGTCCGAGGGGACTTCGAAGCCGGGCATGTGGATGCGGCCGACGACCTCGATGAGGAGCTCGCGGATGCCGTGCACATTGAGGCTGTAGAAGTTGACGGACTCCCACTTCGAGAGGCGCTGAAGCGTTTCCTCACCGAGGCTGTCGTAGTGCTCGGTGCCGTAGACGGTGAGCAGCTCCGGAGTCATCCAGAAGCGGTCCTCCTCCAGGCTCTCGGGCCACTGGAAGGTCTGGTACGGGTTGTAGTAGTCCTCGACGGAACGCTCGCTCAGCCGCTCCAGGACCTCCATGAACCGGTCGGTGACGGGCAGGGGGGTGGCGACGCCCATGTTCTCGCTCCTCGCTCGCTGACGGTGGGGTTACGGGCGGACTTCGTAGACCGCGTTGACCGGGGTCTCGGTGGCGCGCCGCCAGCGGGTGAAGCCGGCCTCCTCGGCGATGGCCCGGAAGGCCTTCTCGCCGGAGTGGTTGCCGAGCGCGTGGGGGCCGCGCTGCGCGACCGCGACCGGCAGGCACATCACGGCGGACAGGGCCATGAACATGCGGGCGGCGGGGGTCTGGGCGTCGACGTCCTGCGGGGAGACGTTCGACTCGACGAGCATCCAGGTGCCGTCCGCGTCCAGGGACTTGTGGACGTGCTGGGCGGCGGCGACCGGGTCGCCCATGTCGTGCAGGGCGTTGAAGAAGCAGACCAGGTCGTAGCCGCCGCCCGGGTAGTCGTCGGCGGAGGCGACCTCGAAGACGACCCGGTCGGAGAGGCCCGCCTCCTCGGCGAGCCCGCGGGCGATCGAGATGGCCTCCTCCGAGTAGTCGAAGCCGTGGACGGTGGCGTTCGGGAAGGCCCGGGCGATCAGCAGGGTGGTGTGGCCGACGCCGCAGCCGACGTCGGCGACCGTGCCGCCGGCGGCGAGCTTGTCGGTCACCTCGTGGAGGGCCGGCAGCCAGTCCGGGACGAGCTTGTGCTCGTAGGTGGGCTGGAAGAAGGAGCCCATGCCGGTGTCGAGGGCCGCGTCGTGCTCGGCCCAGCCGACGCCGTCACCGGTGCGGTAGGCGTCGACGAGCAGGTCCTCGGTGGCGTACAGCGCTTTGAGGGCGGTGAAGAAGCCCGCCGCGTAGGTCACCGCCTTCGGGTCGGCGAGGACCTCGACGTGGTCGGCGGGCAGGGTGTACGTCAGGGAGCTGGGGTGCCGCTCGACGTATCCGGCGGAGAGCTGGGCGTGCAGCCACTCCTCGACGTACCGCCCGTTCGTGCCGGTCCGCTCGGCGAGCTGCGCCGAGGTGAGCGGACCGTGCTCGGCGAGGGCCCGGTAGAGCCCGAGGCGCTCGCCGAGGGCCACGGTCAGGCCCCGGACGGCCGCGCCGGCGTCGGTGATGACCTTCTGGTGGAAGTCATGGGCGCTCATGCGGCCTTCTCCTCCTCGTGGGCGGGCAGATCGCAGGTGAACAGGAAGGAGCGGGGGACGCGCGGGACGGAGCGCGCCGGGACCGGGTAGGGCCAGCGGTCGAAGTCGGCACCCGGTTCACCGGGCTGCTTGACCTCCCGTACGGCCCAGCCGCAGTCGGCGAGCAGCGCCTCGGGCTCCTCGGTGCCGAAGAGCCACGGGTTGCCGTCCTCCTTGAGGGCGGCCATGAAGGTGCGGGCGAGCGGGTTCTCCAGGGCGGCCCTGGAGATGACGTCGCCGAGCAGCACCGAGCCGGGCGCGGCATGGGCCGAGAGGGTCGAGATGAGGGTGCGCACGGCCCGCTCGGGCAGGAAGAACAGCAGTCCCTCGACCACCCACAGGACGGGTTCCTCGCTCTTCCATCCCGCTTCCTTCAGCGGGCCGGTCCAGTCCTGGGTGAGGTCGACCGGGACGGTGACACGGGTGCGGCCGGTGGGCTGCGGCTCGTCCTTGAGCATCTCGGCCTTGGTCTCCAGGAGGGCCGGACGGTCGAGCTCGTAGACGGTGACGCCGTCGGGCCAGGGCAGCCGGAAGAAGCGGGTGTCCATGCCGGCGGCGAGGAAGACGACCTGGCGGATGCCGCGCTCCTCCACCGCCTTCACGACGGCCCGGTCGAGGTAGGTGGTGCGGATGGCGAGGAACGGCACGATGCCGCCGCCGTCGTAGCGCGCGAGCAGTTCGAAGCCGATCTCGTCGGCGACGGTGCGCGCGTGCGGATCGGCGAACAGCCGGTCCTCGCGCTCGGTCTCCAGGGCGCGCGCGGCGGCGGTCCACTGGGCGGTGCGGGATACGGCCTCCACAGGAGGTCCCCCCTTCACTTGGTTGCGGAGATTCGGACGGCCGTGTGCAGGGCCCGACGACGGGACGGCTCGTCAGGCGGTCATGGCCGGGACGCAGCTCTTGGCCGGTCGCGCGCAGGCGACGGGGTCCTCGGCCGCGGGCACCGACGACAGGTGGTCGGCCTCGGCGTCGGCGGGGCGCCGGCGGAAGATGCTGTGCAGGACCATGCTGAACACGGCCGTCCCGTCGGCGGCCACGAGCGTGCACCGCGGCTTGACGGTGCCGGTGGCGGGATTGAACGGCGACGGGGTGGCGCCGAGGACCTCGACGCGGGCGGTGAGGACGTCGCCCGGGCGGACCGGGCGGAGGTAGCGGACCTCGTCGATGCCGGGCGAGCCCGTGCAGGCGCTGTAGGCGAGGAGTCCGTCGACGTAGCGCCGCATGAACATCGCCTGGGTGTGGAACCCGCTCGCGATCAGCCCTCCGAACGGGGAGTCCCGTGCGAGCTCGGGGTCCGTGTGGAAGGGCTGCGGGTCGAAGCGCCTGCCGAACTCCAGCACCTCCTCCGCCGTGACGGTGACGGTGCCCAACTCATGGACGTCGCCGGGCCGGAAGTCCTCGAAGTAGCGCATCGCGCGCCCCCCCTGACCTTGAAGTCAACGTTTCCTGGCATCACCCAATCTACGAATCAGTCGTTTATTTTGTCAACCCAAAAGAAGGAGCAACCGCCTTCAGGAAAGGGCCTGTTCGAAGTCGGACCAGAGATCATGAACGGACTCGATGCCCACGGACATCCGCACCAGCCCGGGAGCGATCCCCGCCGTCGCCAGGGCCTCCGCGTCCAGCTCCCGGTGGGAGGTGGACGCCGGATGCGCGACGAGCGTCTCCACGCCGCCGAGCGAGAGCGCGAGCTTGGCGAGCCGCACCCGCTCGATGAACGCCCGCCCCGCCTCCCGCCCCCCGAGCAGCTCGAAGGAGAGCAGCCCGCCACCACCGGACAGCACCTTGCGGGCGGTGCCGTACGAGGGGTGGTCCACGCGCCAGGGGTGGTGCACGGCCGCCACCGCCCGGTGGGAGGAGAGGAGTTCGGCGAGGGCGAGGGCGTTGGCACAGTGCTCGCGCATCCTCAGCGGCAGCGTCGGCACCCCGCGCAGGGTCAGCCAGGCCGCGAACGGGTCGGCACAGGCGCCGAGTTCCACCGTGCGGGGCCACACCCGGCGGCGCAGCCCGTCGTCCGCGAAGACGGCGGCGCCGCCGAGGACGTCCGAGTGCCCGGAGAGGTACTTGGTGGTGGAGTGCACGACGACGTCCGCGCCGAACTCCAGCGGGCGGCACAGGACGGGCGAGGCCAGCGAGTTGTCGACCAGGCTCGTCACCCCGAGGGTGCGGGCGACGGCGAGCAGCCCCGGCAGGTCCGGCACCTGCCCGGTGGGGTTGGCGATCGTCTCCAGGACCAGGAGCCGGGCGGCGGGGTGCGCGGCGACGGCCTCGAACTCGTCCGGGTCGTCACCGGATATCCGGACGACCTCGATCCCGTACCGCTCGGCCAGGTCCGAGAGCACGGCATGGGTGCCGCCGTACAGGCAGCGCTGGGCCACCACCCGGTCGCCGGGCCGCAGCAGGGCGAGCAGCACCCCGCTGACCGCCCCCATCCCGGAGGCGAAGGCGATGGCGCCCTGGCCGCCCTCCAGGCCCGCGAGGGTCTGCTCCAGGGCCCGCACGGTCGGGTTTCCGCGACGGCTGTAGACGTAGCGCCCGTCGGGGTCCGCCATAGCCGCGGCCAGTTCGGAGGCGGAGTCGAAGGCGAAGGCGGAGGACTGCACGAGGGGTACGGAGAGCGGCCAGCTCCCGCTCTGCCAGGGCTCGTTGACGATGTGCACGGCACGGGTGTTCAGCTCCACGACGTTCCTTCCTGTTTCTGCAACGGGCTTCGGAGCCCCGGACCCCGGACCCCGGGGCCGAGCGCCCCGGACCCCGGGCGGGGGCGTCCGGGTACGGGAAAGGGGCCGCCCGACGTCCGGGGGCGGACATCGGGCGGCCCCTTCGGGGCGGGGTCAGGCGGAGACCTTCTCGCCCTGCGGGGCGGGAGCGGCGGCCTCGGCCGCGACCGCCTTGTCGCCCTTCATGACGAGGAGGGTGACGACACCGCCGACGGCGGCGATGATCGCGGCGCCGATGAAGGCGGCCGAGAAGCCGTCGGTCAGCTTCGGCAGGTTGCCGAGCTGGTCGGCGCCCTGCGACATGGCGACGGCGGTCAGCGCGGCGAGGCCGAGCGCGGAGCCGACGTTGTAGGTGGTGTTGACGATGCCGGAGGCGAGACCGGCCTGCTCCTGCGGGGCGCCGGACATGGCCGCGATCATCGCCGGGATGTAGGCGAGGGACATGCCGAGCGCGGCGACCAGCGAGGCCGGCAGGACGTCGATCAGGAAGGTGCCGGTGGGCGGGACGGCGGCGAGCCACACCAGACCGGCCGCGAGGACGAGCAGACCGGTGCCGATGAGCGGCTTGGCGCCGACCTTGGCCATCAGGCGGGCGGTGATGGCCGTCATGAAGATCATGAGGAGCACGGTCATCGGGAGGAGCGCGGCGCCGGAGGCGAAGGCGCCGTAGCCCAGGACCTGCTGGAGGTACAGGTTGAGGAAGTACCACATCGGGATCCAGGCGGCACCGAGCAGCGTCATCGCCAGGTTGGCCGAGCCGAGGCGCGGGACCCGCCAGACGCCGAGCGGCATGAGCGGCTCCCGGACGTTCTTCTGGATCACGAAGAACAGCACCAGGAGCAGGGCCGCGCCGACCAGTTCCAGGACGGTGCCGGCGGAGCTCCAGCCGACCTCGGGGGCACGGACGACCGCGAAGACGGCGAGCGCGAGACCGGCGGTGACGGCGACGGCACCGAGGACGTCGACGGAGCCTCGACGGGACTCGACGTCCGGGAGGAGCCTGGTCGCGGCGAGGGTCGCGAGGCCGATCGGGATGTAGATGATGAAGACCCACTGCCAGGCCGCCCACTGGGTGAAGACGCCACCGAGGAAGACGCCTGCGGTGCCGCCGGCCGGAGCGGCGGCACCGTACAGCGCCATCGCCTTGCCGAGCTCCTTCGGGTCGTGCATGAAGAGCATCATCAGCAGGGTCATCGCGGAGGGCGCGATCAGCGCGCCGCCGACGCCCTGGACGGCGCGGCCGGCGATCTCGACCCAGGCGGTCTGGGCCGCCGCGGCGAGCACCGAGCCGGCGATCATGACGGCCCAGCCGGTGACGAAGACCTTCCGGGCTCCGATGAGGTCGGAGAGGCGTCCACCGAGGAGCAGCAGGCCGCCGAAGACGATCACATAGGCGTTGAAGACCCACTGGAGCTCGCCCTGGGTGAAGCCCAGGTCCTTCTGCATCTCGGGGAGCGCGACCCCGATGATCGAGGTGTCCATGATGACCATGAACTGGGCGGCGGCGAGCACGACAAGTGCCCACCAGCGCCGGGGATTGACGGTTGACATTGCCCTGACCCTTCGCTCGCAACGGCCCCGGAGCACACCCCGGGCATACCCCTAGGGGGTACCTTCGCGGAGCACCGTAGCATACCCATAGGGGGTATGTAAGGGTGAGGTGAGGGGGCGTGGGAAGCACTCCCTCCGCCCGGCCGGCCGGGCAGAATGCCCCCATGACCGCCGAGGAAGACCGCGAGTACGAACCCACCGCCGAGGCCGGGCGCGAGCGCACGACGGGGCCCGCCGCGGAGGGCGGACGCACCCCCGAGGAGGAGGCCGCCGAAGGAACGACCCACGGCGCGGAACCCACCGCCGGGGACGGATACGACCGGGACCTCCTGCTGCGCTGGAACTCCACCCTCCTCGCCGCCCGCGCCGGACACGAGGGCCCCGACCCCACCCCGTACGGCCAGAAGCTGCTGTCCCGCTGGTCCGAGCCGCAGCGCCGCTACCACACGGTCACGCACCTCCGGGCCGTCCTCGACCGCATCGACGAGCTCACCGATCAGGGCGGGGAGGGCGGGGAGTTGGAGCTCGTGCGGCTCGCCGCCTGGTTCCACGACGCGGTCTACCGCCCGGACCGCTCCGAAAACGAGGAGCGCTCCGCGCTACTGGCCGAAAAGGCCCTCACCGAGGCGGGCCTCACCCCGCACGAGGTGACCGAGGTGGCCCGCCTCGTCCGCCTCACCACCAGCCACGACCCGGCCACCGGCGACCTGAACGGCGAGACCCTCTGCGACGCCGACCTCGCGATCCTGGCCACCGATCCAGATACCTATCGGGGGTATACGGCGGCCGTTCGCGAGGAGTACGCCTTCGTCCCCGAAGCCGCCTTCCGCGAGGGCCGCGCCGCGATCCTCCGCCACCTCCTCGACCTCCCCCGCCTCTTCCGCACCCCCTACGGGGCGGCGGCCTGGGAGGAACAGGCCCGCGAGAACCTGGAACGGGAACTGGCCGAGCTCACCGCACCGTCCCCCGAACCCCGGTCGTAGCCCTCCGTAGGACTGGAGCTCGACCAAGCGCCCCGCCGGATCGCGGAGATGGGCGCCGCGCAGGTCCGGCCCCCACCCGGGTCGGTCGGCGGGGGCGACGACAGGCGCCCCGCCGTGCTCCAGACAGCGGGCGAAGCCCCCGTCGACGTCCTCGACGCGGAGCACGAGCACCACGGCGTCCCCGGCCGCCCCGGAGCGGTCGGCCGGGAGACGGTCGGCCGGGAGACGGTCGGCGCCGAGGGTGACGGCCATCGCAGCACGGTCGAAGAGGGAGGACACCCCGGAAGCCGTCCCGCATCGCGAGACGCCCGCCACAGGAGGAATGACAGGAACAAAGCACGGGTTGGCCATGTCATGCCGTCTTCCTCCGCCGAGCCCGTCGCGCCCTCCTCCACCCCCTCCCCCACCACGGCGACTCCCCGCCGCATGCCGCTGGCCGTCTACATCCTCGGGCTTTCCGTCTTCGCGCTCGGCACGAGCGAATTCATGCTCTCCGGACTGCTACCGCCCATCGCGGAGGACATGAACGTCTCCATCCCCCGCGCCGGACTGCTCATCTCCGCCTTCGCGATCGGCATGGTCGTCGGCGCACCCCTGCTCGCCGTCGCAACGCTCCGGCTCCCCCGGAAGACGACCCTGATCACCCTCATCACCGTCTTCGGCCTCGGCCAGGTCGCAGGCGCCCTGGCCCCGAACTACCCGGTGCTCTTCGCCTCCCGCGTGGTGAGCGCGCTCGCCTGCGCCGGCTTCTGGGCGGTCGGCGCCGCCGTCGCCATCGCCATGGTCCCCGTCGGCGCCCGCGCCAAGGCGATGGCCGTCATGATCGGCGGCCTGTCCATCGCCAACGTCCTCGGCGTCCCGGCCGGCGCCTTCCTCGGCGAACACCTCGGCTGGCGCTCGGCGTTCTGGGCGGTCGGCGCCGCCTCCGCGATCGCACTCGTCGGCGTGGCCACCCGCATCCCGCACATCCCCCGCCCCGAGGCCAAGCCCCGCCTCCGGCAGGAGCTGAGCATCTACCGGGACCGCCAGGTCCTCCTCTCGATCACGGTGACCGCGCTCGCGGCGGGCGGCGTCTTCTGCGCCTTCTCCTACCTCGCCCCGCTCCTCACCGACGTCTCCGGCCTCGACGGGGGCTGGGTGTCGGCCGTCCTCGGCCTCTTCGGCATCGGCGCCCTGGTCGGCACCACGCTCGGTGGCCGCATCGCCGACGCCCACCTCTTCGGGGTGCTGCTCAGCGGAATCGCCGGCTCGACCGTCTTCCTGGCCGCCCTGGCACTCCTCGCCCCCCATCCGGTGGTCACGGTCCTGCTGACGTTCCTCCTCGGCGTCTCCGCCTTCTTCACCGCCCCGGCCCTCAACGCCCGGATGTTCAACGTGGCCGGAGCCGCGCCCACCCTCGCCGGAGCCACCACCACCGCCGCCTTCAACCTCGGCAACACCGGCGGCCCCTGGCTCGGCGGCACCGTCATCGACGCCGGCCTCGGCTACGCCTCCACCGCCTGGGCCGGCGCCGCCATGACGACCCTGGGACTGGCCGCGGCAGCGGTGTCGCTGAAGCTCCACCGGTCCCCCTCCCGCGTGGTGATGACGAGCCCGGCCGCACAGAAGCAGGAACGCCCCGCCGAAGCCCCCTGCTGAGCGGCCCGAAAACCAACTGCCGGGCCCCCGCCCGATGCCTAGGCTGACACGGTGCTGACGCGAATGATCATCCTCAACGGCGGCTCCAGCTCGGGGAAGTCCGGACTCGTACGGTGCCTCCAGGCCGTCCTGCCGGAGCCGTGGCTGGCCTTCGGCATCGACTCCTTCGTCGACGCCCTGCCCGCGGCGATGCAGGACTCCGAAGCGGGCATCTCCTTCGACGCCGACGGCGGAGTGGGCATCGGAGCGGACTTCCGGTCCCTGGAAGCCGCCTGGGCCGGAGGCCTCGTGGCGATGGCCCGGGCCGGCGCCAGGATCATCGTCGACGACGTCTTCCTCGGCGGACCCGCCTCCCAGCAACGCTGGCGCGAGGCCCTCGGCGACCTGCCCGTGCTCTGGGTCGGGGTCCGCTGCGAGGAGACGGTCGCCGCGGGGCGGGAGATCGCCCGGGGAGACCGCACCGTCGGAATGGCGGCGCAGCAGGCACGGACGGTGCACGAGGGCGTGCAGTACGACCTGGAGGTCGACACCACGCACACCGAGTCGATCGAGTGCGCCCGGACCGTCGCCGCCGCACTGCGCTGACGCGCCGGTCCCCGCCGCCCGAAAGGCCGCCGGGAACACCGCCCGGGCGAACGCCCCCGGGAACCGGCGGCCGGGATCAGGACGCCGGCCGGCCCTTCGGGCGCCGCAGCCCCGCCTCCGTGAGGCGTCGGAGCAACTCCTTCGAGCCGACCTCGATCGCACCGGCCGCCACCGCGTCCGCGTAACGGTCGGAGGGGATGTCGTAGTGGTCCCGTTCGAAGGCACGGGGCGGAGCACCGATCGAAGCGGCGAAGGCGTGCAGCTCCTCGAAGGAGACGTCGCTGACCAGGTGCGACCACATGCGGCCGTGGCCCGGCCAGGTCGGCGGGTCGATGTAGAGGGTCACGCGCGGGGTCCTTCCGGTCCGTTCACCTGCGGGCTTCCGTCACGCCAGGCCCCCCACCGGGGCCACCACCACGCCCTGCTTGCCACAGACCCAGTGCGGGTCCGGGCCGAGCTCCGGCTCCACGTCGAGGGCGTGCGGGTCGCCCGAGGAACAGACAGGGCAGAGCGGCCAGCGGCCGTACCGTTCCAGCAGGGCGTCCTGCACGTCCTGGGCGACGAGCCCGGCGACGTAGACCACCCCTTCGGGCCACTGCTCGACCCACCAGCGCCGGTGGGTCACCGCGTCCTCCACCATCGACACGACCTCTGCGGCGGCCACCTGCCGGGCCACCAGGTCGGCCAGTACCAGCGCGCGAGCGGCATGGAGCGCCTGCTCCACGGGGTCGATGTCGTCCATGCACTCATTGTCACCCGAGCCACGCACACGACAAGGAAAAGGGTTCGCCCCCTCCGGCACCGGCAACGACGCGGTCTTGTCGCCCCCTCGCGCCGAAAGTACCTTCCAGAGTGTGACCAATGACGTGAAGGAAAGTTTCAGCAGCGAGACGCCCCCCTCCCCCTCGACCCCACCGGCACGGGAGGTCCCGCCACCCGCCGCCCTCGCCGCCAAGGTGCGGACGCTCGCCCCGTCCATGACCCGCTCCATGCAGCGGGTCGCCGAGGCCGTCGCCGGAGACCCGGCCGGCTGCGCCGCCCTCACGGTCACCGGTCTCGCCGAACTCACCGGAACCAGCGAGGCGACCGTCGTCCGCACCGCCCGCCTCCTCGGCTACCCCGGCTACCGGGACCTGCGCCTCGCCCTCGCCGGCCTCGCCGCCCAGCAGCAGTCCGGCCGCGCCCCGTCCGTCACCGCCGACATCTCGGTCGACGACCCGATCGCCGACGTCGTCGCCAAGCTCGCCCACGACGAGCAGCAAACCCTCGCCGACACCGCCGCCGCACTCGACACCGTCCAACTGGGCGCAGCCGTCGCCGCCCTCGCCACCGCCCGCCGCATCGACATCTACGGCGTCGGCGCCTCCGGCCTCGTCGCCCAGGACCTCGGCCAGAAACTGCTCCGCATCGGCCTGATCGCGCACGCCCACAGCGACCCGCACCTCGCCGTCACCAACGCCGTGCAGCTGCGCGCGGGCGACGTCGCCCTCGCCATCACCCACTCCGGCTCCACCGGCGACGTCATAGAACCCCTCCGGGTCGCCTTCGAGCACGGGGCCACCACGGTCGCGATCACCGGCCGCCCCGACGGCCCCGTCAGCCAGTACGCCGACCACGTCCTGACCACCTCCACCGCCCGCGAAAGCGAACTGCGCCCCGCGGCCATGTCCTCCCGCACCAGCCAACTCCTCGTCGTGGACTGCCTGTTCACCTGTGTCACCCAGCGCACCTACGAAACGGCGGCCCCGGCCCTCGCCGCCTCGTACGAAGCCCTCGCCCACCGCCACTCGCCCCGCACCCGCTGACCCACTCGTTCACCGGCGCCGATGACGCCGCCGCACCGAAAGAGCCGCCTTGTCCCACACGTACTCCGCGCTCCGCACCGAACTCGCCGCCCTCACCACCGAGGCGTTCCGCCCCGAGCTCGCCGAGATCGACCAGCTCCCGACCCTGGACATCGCTCGCACCATGAACGGCGAGGACCACGCCGTCCCCGACGCCGTCGCCCGTCAACTCCCCGCCATCGCCGAGGCCATCGACGCCGTCGCCGCCCGGATGGCCCGCGGCGGTCGCCTCGTCTACATGGGCGCCGGCACCGCAGGGCGGCTCGGGGTCCTCGACGCCAGCGAGTGCCCGCCCACCTTCAACACCGACCCCTCGCAGGTGGTCGGCCTCGTCGCGGGCGGGCCCTCGGCCCTGGTCCGGTCGGTCGAGGGCGCGGAAGACTCCAAGGAACTCGCGGTGGCGGACCTCACCGCACTCGGGCTCACCGCCGAGGACACCGTCGTCGGCATCTCCGCCTCCGGTCGCACCCCGTACGCCGTCGGCGCCGTCGAGCACGCCCGTGCGCACGGCGCGCTGACCATCGGCCTCTCCTGCAACGCGGACAGTGCGCTCGCCGCCGCCGCCGAACACGGCATCGAGGTCGTCCCCGGGCCCGAATTCCTCACCGGCTCGACCCGCCTCAAGGCCGGCACCGCCCAGAAGCTCGTCCTCAACATGATCTCGACCATCACGATGATCCGCCTGGGCAAGACCTACGGAAACCTGATGGTCGACGTCCGCGCCTCCAACGACAAGCTCCAGGCCCGCTCGCGACGGATCGTCGCCCTGGCCACCGGAGCCCCGGACGAGCAGATCGAGACGGCGCTCACCGCCGCCGGCGGCGAGGTGAAGAACGCCATCCTGATGATCCTCGCCGATGTCGACGCCCCCACGGCCGCCGAGCGGCTCGCCGGGTCCCGGGGTCGCCTCCGCACCGCCCTCCAGGCCGACGGACGCTCCGACCGCTGAAGGCGGCACCGCCCCGCACCGGGGCCGCCCTCCCCCTCCGGGCGGCCCCTACGGGGGCACGGGCATCGACGCAGGGTTCGACGTGGGCTTCCGCGGTGCGGGAACCCACAGCGCCGTGAACCTCTTCGGCGGCTGCCGGCGTTCCTGCCGAGCGGAGGGGCGGGCGGAGTGGCGGGCGGAGTGGCGGGCGGAGTGGCGGGCGGAATTCCGCCACGCCGCTCTCCGCCGCGGGACCGCAGGAATCCGAGGGAAAGAACCGCGATGCCACGCAAGAATTCTGATGAAACCCTGAACCGAACCTCCCAGAAGGTTTCGCCCTGGCCCCTCACCACCCTCTTCGTGACGGCGGCAGCCGGCCTGATCGCGGCGGACTTCGCCGGCGGATTCGAAAGCGGCCCCCTGACGGGCGCAGCCGTCTCCCTGGGAATCGCCGCCCTCGTCCAGCGCGTGAACGGCTCACGGATCACGCTGCGCGAAGAAAAACTCGTGGTCATCGACCCGCTGATGACGCACACCGCGCCCCACACGGACATCGCCCGAACCTGAGGAGGGGGCGGCGGAACGCTGAAGATCCTCACGCACGGCGGAGGAGAGATCCATGCGACGCCTTTCGGCGGATCCCCGATCGGCAATTTCATCGACTCCACGGACAAGGCGATCGAACACATCACGAAGCGCACCGCCACAAACAGGTCCCGGGCACCCCGCAAACCGACGTCGAAGGAATTCAGAACCTCCCGGATCGCGACGCCTGTACCATCGGCGCAATGATTTGCGGAACGACGGCCGGCCTCCTCGGCCCATGACCCCACATCCGCCGGAGCCCACGGCCGATGCCCCTCGGGAGCGCCCCGGGCCCTGTTCGTCCCCGGGGCCCGGGGACGAACAGGGGGCGCAGGACCACGGCACGGACACCGCGCACCCCCACCGGGGCGGCAGGACGAACGGGGCCGCACCGGTCTCCTACCGGGAGATGGCCGAGGCCGCGGTCAGCCAGGCCGCCTACCGCGGACTGGAGGAACCGACCCTGCGCCCGGAGGCGGACGTCCGACGGGTCGCGTGGTGGCGGGTGCGAGGACTCCACCGGTCGCTGCACACGCTGCCCTACCTCGGCGTGCTCGCCATGAGCGCGTTCGCCGTGGACACCGTGCTCAGGTATCCGGACAACGCCCCCTTCTGGATCGTCTTCCTGCCGGTGGTCACCCTGGTGTGGACGGGGATCTTCCTGGCCGCCGCAAGGCGCACCCGACGCATGGCCAGGGTCGCGCGCCAGGAACCGGGGCGGACGGTGCGGTACCTGCTGCTCCACAGCTACACCTCGGAAGCCCCCTGGCTGGTGTTCTTCCCGCTCGACGGCGGGGACGACGCCGAGCCGATCGGAACGCTGCCCCTGCAGTACGGGCCGATCCGGCACCGTTTCCGGGACCTTCCGGGCCCGGTCGGCGAGGCCGCGCTGTGCGGGGACGCGACGTACCGGTCCGTGACCGTGCCGTGGATCGGCGACCGGGTCGCCTGGCCGTCCGCCGGATACGGCGAGATCGACCTGGACGGCGCGCACGACATGCGCTTCGTCAGGGAACTCATCCGTCCCGAGTGATCCGACCCGTCCGGACGCCACGGGGCCCGTCCCTCCGCCGAAACCACGGTGGAGGGGCGGGCCCCGGTCCGTCCGGCCGTACGGGTTGGCCCACGATCCCCTCGCGGCGACCACATCGTCACACCGCGATCTCCCCGCCCCGATCGAGCCCACCGTGGAGGACCTCCCGGTGAAGGCCGACACGTCCCGGTGCGCCCCGCACGCGGTCGCCCGCCGGTCACGAGTGACTCGCGCCCGATGGCGGAGCCGCCTCCCGGGGAGACCTGGCGGTGCCCTCGCCCCCCTGGCAGACTGACCGATCGTGCCCCTGCCAAGGGAAAGACCCGTACGGTTCCCCCTCCTGTCGGCCGTCGGGGTCAACGCCGGCTGGCACCTGGTCCTGTTCGCCGCCGCGTTCGGCCTTCCGCTCGGTGCCGTCGCCGGTCCGGTCGTGGCCAACCTGGCGGCCTGCATCGTCCCGTTGGCCGTGGTGACGTGGTTCCGGTGGTGGCGGGCGCCCTGGCTCTCGACCCCGTGGCCCCGCCGCCCCTTGCTCCTGCTCCCCGCGTACCTGGTGGTCGGCCTGGAACTGACCCGCGGGGTCACGGGCACGGCGAGCGCCCTGGCCGCAAGCGCGCTGCTGATGGTCTCGGTCGGGATCAGCGAGGAGCTGTACGCCCGCGGCGTGATGCAGGAACTGCTGCGGGCGCTGTCCCCGTGGCGCACGGCCCTCTGGGTCGCCCTGCTCTTCGGCCTCGGGCACGTGCTGTCCGGGCTCGTCTTCGGGCGCGGTCCGGACCACATCGCCTTCCAGGTGCTGCACGCCTCCGTCTTCGGCTTCGTGTTGGCCGCCCTGCGCCTGCACACCGTCTCGATCTGGCCGCTGGCCCTTCTGCACGCGGTGAGCAACTGGGTCAACTCCAACAGCCCGGAGCCGCTCCCGGTCTGGTGGGAAGCCCTCCGTCTCTTCGCCCTCACCGCCTACGGCGTGGTCCTCGTCCGGGCCCGCGCCCGGGAGCGGACTCCACCGCCCGTCCCGACCTCGACCCCGACCCCCTGAACCGGCCGGTACCGGCCCTTCACAGGGTCCGCACGTACGCGGCGAGCCGGTCGTACTGTTCCCGGACCCCCGCCTCCATGCCCGCTGCCAGGGCCTGGTCCCTGATCTCGTTCGAGGGCCAGAAGGAGGTGCTGGTCAGGGCGGTGCCGCCGTCGGGGGTCGCGTCGAAGGTGAGGGTGATGCGGACCGGGTCGTCGCCCGGCATCTGCTCGAAGACCTCCGTGTAGTCGAGCCGTTCCACCGGGACGACGTCCTCGTAGGTGCCGGAGAAGACGATCTCCTGACCGTCGGGGGCGGTCTGTCCCCAGCGCCAGGCACCGCCGATGCGCAGGTCGATGTCGACGACCGAGGTGGTCAGGGTGGCGGATCCGTACCACTGCCGCACGTGCTCGGGGCGCGTCCAGGCGCTCCAGACGCTGCTCGGTGGGGCGTCGAAGGTGCGGGTGACGACCAGCTCGCGGTCGGCCGGCGTGGTGAACAGGGTGACCATGGTTCCGACCCCTTCCCGGAGGAGAGCCGCTCCTTCCAGGATCCGCCGAACGCCCGAGGGCGGCACCCCCTGGTGGGGGTGCCGCCCTCGTTCGCGTTCAGCGATGAACCACCGATCCCGAAGGGATCAGAAGTCCATGTCACCGCCCGGCATGCCGCCCGGGGCGGCCGCAGCGGCCTTCTCCGGCTTGTCGGCGATGACGGCCTCGGTGGTGAGGAACAGCGCGGCGATCGACGCGGCGTTCTGCAGCGCGGAGCGCGTCACCTTCGCCGGGTCGATGATGCCCTCGGCGATGAGGTCGACGTACTCGTTGGTCGCGGCGTTCAGGCCGTGGCCGACGGGCAGGTTGCGGACCTTCTCCGCCACGACGCCGCCCTCGAGGCCGGCGTTGACCGCGATCTGCTTCAGCGGGGCCTCAAGGGCCAGCTTGACGATGTTGGCACCGGTGGCCTCGTCGCCCGTCAGGTCGGCCTCGAGCTTCTCGAAGACGTTCGACGCCTGGAGCAGGGCCACGCCACCGCCGGCGACGATGCCCTCCTCGACGGCCGCCTTCGCGTTGCGAACGGCGTCCTCGATGCGGTGCTTGCGCTCCTTGAGCTCGACCTCGGTCGCGGCGCCGGCCTTGATGACGGCCACGCCGCCGGCCAGCTTCGCGAGGCGCTCCTGGAGCTTCTCGCGGTCGTAGTCCGAGTCGGAGTTCTCGATCTCGGCGCGGATCTGGTTCACGCGACCCGCGACCTGCTCGCTGTCACCGGCACCGTCGACGATGGTGGTCTCGTCCTTGGTGATGACGACCTTGCGGGCGCGGCCGAGCAGGTCGAGGCCCGCGTTCTCGAGCTTGAGGCCGACCTCCTCGGAGATGACCGTGCCGCCCGTGAGGATGGCGATGTCGTTCAGCATGGCCTTGCGGCGGTCGCCGAAGCCCGGGGCCTTGACGGCGACGGACTTGAAGGTGCCGCGGATCTTGTTGACGACCAGCGTCGACAGGGCCTCGCCCTCGACGTCCTCGGCGATGATCAGCAGCGGCTTGCCCGACTGCATGACCTTCTCCAGGAGCGGGAGGAGGTCCTTCACGGAGGAGATCTTGGAGTTGACGATCAGGAGGTACGGGTCGTCGAGCGACGCCTCCATGCGCTCCATGTCGGTGGCGAAGTACGCCGAGATGTAGCCCTTGTCGAAGCGCATGCCCTCGGTGAGCTCCAGCTCCAGACCGAAGGTCTGGGACTCCTCGACGGTGATGACGCCTTCCTTGCCGACCTTGTCCATCGCCTCGGCGATGAGCTCGCCGATCTGGGTGTCGGCGGCGGAGATGGAGGCCGTGGAAGCGATCTGCTCCTTGGTCTCGACGTCCTTGGCCTGCTCGAGGAGGGCGCCGGAGACGGCCTCGACGGCCTTCTCGATGCCGCGCTTCAGGGCCATCGGGTTGGCGCCGGCGGCGACGTTGCGGAGGCCCTCGCGGACGAGCGCCTGGGCGAGGACGGTGGCGGTGGTCGTACCGTCGCCGGCGACGTCGTCCGTCTTCTTGGCGACTTCCTTGACCAGCTCGGCGCCGATCTTCTCGTACGGGTCCTCGAGCTCGATCTCCTTGGCGATGGAGACACCATCGTTGGTGATCGTGGGGGCGCCCCACTTCTTCTCGAGGACGACGTTGCGGCCCTTGGGGCCGAGGGTGACCTTGACGGCGTCAGCGAGCTGGTTCATGCCGCGCTCGAGACCGCGCCGGGCCTCCTCGTCGAACGCGATGATCTTGGCCATGTGAAGTGGTCCTCCCGGACATGGGGTGGATAACGCTCCAGGACCGCGCCGACGCCCGCGACGGACGGCCTCCGCAACTCCGCGTGGTTCCTTGCCCCACCCGGCCGGCGGCCTCGTCTGCTCGGTCCTCGTAGCACTCTCACCTTCCGAGTGCTAACGCCAATGATTAGCACTCGCCCTAGGAGAGTGCAAGCCGTTCCGGAGAACACCCAGGTACGCGGCGGGCCGGGCGGCGGGAAGGTCCGGGCGGCCACCCCGACGGCCGGGGCGGAACGCGTGAGGGGGCCGCACCCCTTCCGGGGTGCGGCCCCCTCGACGGCGTTGCGTCGGTGGCCGATCGCGCCGCGCTCAGACGGCGAGCTTGACCATGTCCGCCTGCGGACCCTTCTGGCCCTGCGAGATCTCGAACTCGACTCGCTGTCCCTCTTCGAGGCTGCGGTAGCCATCCATCTGGATCGCGCTGTAGTGGACGAAAACATCCGCACCACCGTCGACCGCGATGAAGCCGTAGCCCTTCTCCGCGTTGAACCACTTGACGGTGCCCTGAGCCATGCCTAACTCCCCTATTACTGGCCCTTGCGCGGGGCCGCACTTCACGAACCCCGGGTCAGACCCTGCGCCGGAACGCGTCGACCGCGGCTGAATGTATCTGTCCAACTGCCCTCTGCAACAGGTCATTCGACCGAGAATTCTGGGCGCCCCGGAAAGGGGAATTGGGGAGGATCCCCTTTTTTATGGGGCAAGTCGGGCCCGGCAAAGCGCACAGAAGGTACACAACGCACATGGAGTTTGGCTACTTCTTGTCGCGCGGGGACGCATTCTCATATGCGTCCGGCATGCGCGGCCGGGGGGACTTCCCCAACTCTACCGCGCTCAACCATGCAGAATTGCCCCTTCCGCTTATTGGCGCGGAAGGGGCAATTCTAGAAAGACGGGACCCCGGAAGGACGAAGGGACGGCTCAGCAGCCGCCGGCGACCGCCGGGATGATCGAGACGCCCGCACCGGCCGGCGTGGCCGTCTCCAGGCCCTGCTCGAAGCGCACGTCGTCGTCGTTCACGTAGACGTTGACGAAGCGGCGCAGCTTGCCCTGGTCGTCCAGGACGCGGGCGGCGATGCCCGTGTGGTTCTTGTCCAGGTCCGCGATGACCTCGGCGAGGGTCGCGCCCTCCGCCTGGACCTCGGACTGCCCGCCCGTGTAGGTGCGGAGGATGGTGGGGATGCGGACGTTCACGGCCATGTCTTCGTAACCTTTCAGTGCGCCAGGCCGGCGTCGCGGAACGCGTCCAGGCTCGGGCGGATGGTGGCGGTCGCCTGAGAGGTGTCGGCCACCGCGTCCAGGGTCTTGAGTCCGTCGCCGGTGTTGAGGACGACGGTGGTGAGGTCGGGGTCGATCAGACCGGCCTCGACGAGCTTCTTGGCGACGCCGACGGTCACCCCGCCCGCGGTCTCCGCGAAGATGCCCTCGGTGCGGGCGAGGACCTTGATGGCCTCGACGACCTGCTCGTCGTTCACGTCCTCCACGGCGCCGCCGGTCCGGCGGGCGATGTCGAGGACGTAGGGGCCGTCAGCCGGGTTGCCGATGGCGAGCGACTTGGCGATCGTGTTCGGCTTCTGGGGCCGCACCACGTCGTGGCCGGCCTTGAAGGCCGCCGACACCGGGGAGCACCCCTCCGCCTGGGCGCCGAAGATCTTGTAGGGCTTGTCCTCGACGAGGCCCAGCTTGATGAGCTCCTGCAGACCCTTGTCGATCTTGGTGAGCTGGGAGCCGGAGGCGATCGGGATGACGAGCTGGTCGGGGATGACCCAGCCGAGCTGCTCGCAGATCTCGTACGCCAGTGTCTTGGAGCCCTCCCCGTAGTAGGGGCGGAGGTTGACGTTCACGAAGCCCCAGCCCTCGCCGAGCGGGTCACCGATGAGCTCCGAGCAGAAGCGGTTGACGTCGTCGTAGTTGCCCTCGATGGCGACGAGGTCACCACCGTAGACACCGGCCATGACGACCTTGCCCTGCTCCAGGTCGTGCGGGATGAACACGCAGGAGCGGAAGCCGGCGCGGGCGGCGGCGGCGCCCACGGCGCCGGCCAGGTTGCCGGTGGAGGAGCAGGAGAGCGTGGTGAAGCCGAAGGCGCGGGCGGCCTCGATGGCCTGGGCGACGACCCGGTCCTTGAAGGAGTGGGTCGGGTTGCCGGAGTCGTCCTTGACGAAGAGCTTGCCGGGGGCGACGCCGATCTCGCGGGCCAGGTTGTCGGCCTGGACCAGCTTGGTCCAGCCGGGGTTCAGGTTCGGCTTCTCGGCGACGTCCGCGGGGACGGGCAGCAGCGGGGCGTAGCGCCAGACGTTGGCGGGGCCCGCCTCGATCTGCTTGCGCAGCGCCTCGGGGTCACCGGTGGGGAAGTCGTACGCGACTTCGAGCGGCCCGAAACAGAGCTCGCAGGCGAAGATCGGGCCGAGCGGGAAGACTTCACCGCATTCGCGACAGGAGAGCCCGGACGCGGGACCGAGGTCGACGGTGGTGGGTGCGACGGTCTGTACAGCCATGGAGGCGAGGCCCTTTCTCCTCATCTTTCCCATTGACGAGTTTTTCGCCATGAGACGGATTTGGCACCTTCCCTAGCCGGGGACCTCGCGCATGTGATGCGGCGCCCGTCGGACTTCACCTGGATGGTGGTCCGAAGACGGGTGACGAGTGACCGACTGGAGGGTTGCCGGGGCTTCAACGGGCCGTTTCCCTCTGCCCCTCTGGATGAGCGGTATTCGATTGTGAAGCGCGGTGGACTTTCGTTCCTGCGCTCCGACGCGGGTGGGACCCCGACGTGCATCGGGCATCCGCGTTGTTCAAGACTGTAACCGAAGGCCCGGACGCTTGGACCGGCCGTCCGAACCGCGAGATGGAGATCACGTGCTGGAAGAGGTGGAACGCTGGCTGGAGCGGCGGTCGTGGTCCATGGCGGACCGACCGCTGGAGCGGATCCTCGCCGCCAAGCGGAACACGAAGGTCAGCGTCGTCCTGCCGGCGCTGAACGAGGAGGCGACGGTCGGGGACATCGTTTCCGTGATCCGTCGCGAACTGATGACGGCGGCGGTGCCCCTGGTCGACGAACTGGTGGTGGTCGACTCGGGCTCCACCGACCGCACCGCGGAAGTGGCGGCGGCGGCCGGTGCGCGGGTGGTCGCGCGGGACGAGGTCCTCCCCCGCATACCGGCCGTGCCCGGCAAGGGCGAGGTCCTGTGGCGGTCCCTCATGGCGACGAGCGGGGACGTGGTCTGCTTCGTCGACGCGGACCTGCGCGACTTCTCGGCGGACTTCGTGACGGGGATCGTCGGCCCGCTGCTCACCGACCCGGACGTGGACTTCGTCAAGGCGATGTACGACCGCCCCTTCGGCGCCGGAGCCGACGGGCCCGCCCCCGGCGGGGTCCCCGGTCAGGGCGGTCGGGTGACGGAACTGGTGGCGCGCCCGCTGCTCAATCTGCACTGGCCCCAACTCGCCGGTTTCGTCCAGCCCTTGGGCGGCGAGTACGCGGCGCGGCGCTCGTTGCTCGAACAACTGCCGTTCCCGGTGGGGTACGGGGTGGAACTGGGGCTGCTCGTGGACGCCCTGCACACGGTGGGCCTGGACGCACTGGCACAGGTGGACGTGGGGGTGCGCAAGCACCGGCACCAGGACGGGCAGGCGCTGGGCAGGATGGCGGCGGCGATCTACCGGACGGCTCAGGTGCGGCTCTCCCGGGGACACCTGGTGCGCCCGAGGCTGACCCAGTTCGAGCGGGGCGCGGAGGGCTTCGAGCCGCGGACGTACGCGGTGGACACGGAGGAACGGCCGCCGATCGCCGAGATAGCGGAGTACGCGCACCGCCGCGTGGCCTGAGTCCCGAGGGGGTGGTGGCGCGGGCGCCCGGACGGCCCCGCCCCGCGGCCCGAAAGTGCGGCCGGCTCGCGTGGCGCGACCCCCGCGAGGACCGCTTTGCCTAGATTGCCGGTCCATGCGCTTCTCACACCACCACCCGGGCAGAGCCCTCGCGGCCGTGTGCGCCGCGGGCTCGCTGCTGCTGGCGGCGGGACCGGTCGCCGCCGGCGCGGTCGAGCCCTCGGGCCCGCGGCACCAGGGGGCGCCGTCCGGCCGCTCGGCCCCGGCGGACGGCACGGTCACGGGGTGCCCGACGCCTCCTGCGACACCACCGGCACGCTGCGCGGCGCCCCCCTCCGGCCGGGGCCCGGCGGAGGCGGCACCGGGGGCGGAGCGGTCGGCGCCGGTGGGGCGGGGCGGCGCCACGGCCGGCACCGGCGGCGGAGAGCGGCTGTGGCTGCTCGGGGCGCTCGCCGCGGCGCTGGCGGCGGCGGGCCTGGTGGCGAGGGCCGCGGTGCGCGGCCGGCGCGCCCCTGACCGGCCCTGAGCTGCGGCGACCCCGCGTGGCCGGATCCACCCGTCTCGTATACGTACGTTTGAGCGTTTCCGGGACGGGCTAGGTTCGCCACATGGCTACTGTGCTCGTGGCATCCAACCGGGGCCCGGTCTCGTACGTGCTCGGCGAGGACGGCTCGCTCGACGCCCGCAGGGGCGGCGGCGGCCTCGTCTCGGGGCTGAGCTCCGTCTCCTCGCAGGACGCCCTGTGGGTGTGCGCGGCGCTCGGCGAGGGCGACCGCGAGGCCGTGCGGCGCGGGACGGGCGAGCCCGGCGTGCGCATGCTGGACATCGATCCGGAGGTGTACGCCGACGCCTACGACGGCATCGCGAACTCGGTGCTGTGGTTCCTCCACCACCACCTGTACGACATTCCGCGCGAGCCGGTCTTCGACGCGGAGTTCCGGCGCCGCTGGGATTCCTACCGCACCTACAACCGGGCCTTCGCCGAGGCACTGGCGGCCGAGGCCGCGGAAGGCGCGGCGGTGCTGGTGCAGGACTACCACCTGGCCCTGGTCCCGGGCCTGCTGCGGGAGCTCCGCCCCGACCTGAAGATCGGCCACTTCACCCACACCCCGTGGGCGTCGCCCCCGTACCTGCGGATGCTGCCGGACGAGGTCCGGGAAGAACTGCTGTGGGGGATGCTGGGCGCGGACGAACTGGGCTTCCACACCCGGGGATGGGCGTCGGCGTTCCTTGGCTGCGCGGACTTCGACGGCGCGTCCGGGACGGCGTCCCCCGGTTCCCCGGGCGGCGACGGGCGCCGCCGGGTGACGCACCGGCGCCGGACGGGCCCGGAGCGGGCCACCCGGATCGGGACGTACCCCCTGGGCGTGGACGGCGAGGAGCTCCGGAGGCTGGCGTACCGTCCGGAGGTGGACGAGCGCCTGGCGCGGCTCCAGGAGGAGGTCGGCGGGCGCAGGACCATCGTCCGGGTCGACCGCACGGAGCTCTCCAAGAACATCCTGCGCGGTCTGCGCGCCTACCGGGAGCTGCTGATCGCCCACCCGGAGTGGCGCGACCGCGTCGTGCACCTGGCCTCGGCGTACCCCTCGCGCCAGGACCTCGACGCCTACCGCACGTACACGGCCGCGGTGACGGAGCTCGCGGACGAGATCAACGCCGAGTTCGGCACGGCGGACTGGCAACCGGTGCTGCTCTCGGTCGAGGACGACTTCACCCGCTCCCTGGCGGCCTACCGCCTCGCGGACGTGGCCCTGGTGAACCCGGTGCGCGACGGCATGAACCTGGTCGCGAAGGAGATGCCGGTGGTCTCGGAGCTCGGCTGCGCGCTCGTCCTGTCCCGGGAGGCGGGGGCGCACGCCGAGTTGGGCGAGGACGCGCTCACGGTGAACCCCTTCGACGTCACGGAGACCGCCGAGGCCCTGCACACCGCCCTGTCCATGTCGTCGACCGAGCGCGCGGACCGCACGAAGCGCCTGGCGGTCGCGGCCACGGCCCTTCCTCCGCAGCGCTGGTTCCTGGACCAGTTGGAGGCGCTCCGGGGATAGCCGGCGGCGCGGAGGACCCGGCGGGTGCGGGGCGCCGGGTCCTTCGGTCAGCGGTGATCCGGTTCCCGGTAATCGGTACGGACCCCTCCTCCTGAGGGGTCCTCTCGTGCCAGACTCTGCGGCGATCGTTCCCCCAGGCGATCCGTTTTCCCCCATGAGGCAAGCGGAAGGATCGCAAGACACGTGAAAAAGATTGTCGTGGGCATGACCGTCGGGTCCGCGCTCACCGCACTCCTCGCCGCGGGGCTCACCCCCGCCGCCGCACAGGAGGCCCGGGACGCCGCACCGACGGGTGCGCAGGCACACCGGCCCGACAACCGCCCCGGACCACTCACGAAGCAGCGCACCGAACTGCGTCAGAAGGCGATCGACCTGGTGGCCAAGGGCAAGGCCGAGGCGAACGCCGAGGGGGTCGTCGAGGTCGCGCCCGGCAAGTTCGCGGAGACCGAGACCACGACCGCCACCCGCCAGGAGAAGATCTTCACGATCCTCTCCGAATTCGGCGACCAGGGGTCCGGCAAGCTCGGCACCGCCCCCGGCCCGCTGCACAACGAGATACCGCAGCCCGACCGGACCGAGGACAACTCCAACGCCTGGACCGCCGACTTCTCGAAGTCCTACTACGAGAACCTGTTCAACGGCTCCGGCGAGTCCATGAAGACGTACTACGAGCAGCTGTCCAACGGCCGCTACTCGGTGACCAACACGGTCGAGGACTGGGTCAAGGTCCCCGGCAACGCCTCCACCTACGGCGACAACTCCGTGGAGGACTCGGGCGGTTCCTGGGCCTTCATCCAGGACACCGGCAACGCCTGGTGGGACGCCCAGATCGCGGCCGGCAAGACCCCCGCCGAGATCGACGCCCACCTCGCCCAGTTCGACGTCTGGGACCGCAACGACTGGGACCACGACGGCGACTTCGACGAGCCGGACGGCTACATCGACCACTTCCAGGCCGTGCACGCCGGCATGGGCGAGGACGCGGGCGGCGGCGCACAGGGCGAGGACGCCATCTGGTCCCACCGCTGGTACGTCAACGGCGACGACTACGGCCTCACCGGACCGGACGTCTCCGGGACCCAGAACAAGGCCGGCGGCGCCCGCATCGGACAGTCCAAGTACTGGCTCGGCGACTACACCACCGAGGGCGAGAACGGCGGACTCGGCGTCTTCTGCCACGAGTTCGGCCATGACCTCGGCCTGCCGGACTACTACGACACGGGCGGCGGCGAGAACTCCACCGCCTTCTGGACCCTCATGAGCTCCGGCTCCTGGCTCGGCCACGGCGACGCCGCCAACGCCGGCATCGGCACCCACCCGGGCCTCATGGGCGCCGAGGAGAAGCTCTTCCTCGGCTGGCTGGACCACGTCGACGCCCCGCTCGGCAGCAGCGGCACGTACACCCTCAACCCGGCGCAGCTCCAGGTCGCCGGCAAGGCCCAGGCCGTCCGCGTCCCGCTGCCGGACAAGACGAGCAGCACCGCCTACACCACTCCGACCTCGGGCAGCCACGCCTGGTGGACCGGCTCGGCCGACGGCCTCAACCAGGCCCTCACCCGCTCCGTGCCGGCCGCCTCCCGGATCACGGTCAAGGCGAGCGCCTGGTACGAGATCGAGGCCGACTACGACTACCTCTTCGCCGAGTACTCGCTCGACGGCGGCGCCAACTGGATCCGCGCCGGTGCGGCCGTCGACGGTTCCTCCAGCGGCCGGTGGACGACCCTGCGCTACGCGTACGACGCCCAGGGCAAGCCGTCCCTCTTCCGCTTCCGCTACCAGACCGACGGCGGCGTCCACTTCGCCGGCGCCTTCCTCGACGACGTCACCATCGGCTCCGGCGGCACCACGCTGCTGACCGACGACGTCGAGCAGGGCACCAACGGCTGGTCCGCACAGGGGCGTTGGAAGATCTCGACCGGTACCGAGACGGCCAGCCACCCGCACTACTACCTGCTGGAGAACCGCGAGTACGTCGGCAGCGACGCGCTGCTCGCCCAGGGCCCGTACCAGTTCAGCAAGGGCATCACGGCGCCCGACTGGGTCGAGTACTTCGCCTACCAGAACGGCATGCTGGTCTGGTACGTCGACCGCTCGTACGACGACAACAACGTCAGCGCGCACCCCGGCGGCGGCTCGGCCATGGCCGTCGACGCCCGTCCGGCTCCGTTCCGGTACCCCGACGGGACCGCGCCCAGCAACCGGCGCCAGCCCTTCGACGCGACCTTCGGCCTGGAGGCCACCGACCCGGTCTGCCTCCACAAGGAGGTCCTGGTGGGCAAGGGCAAGGCACAGACCGTCGAGACGCAGGCGGCCTGCGCCCCCTCCGTCCCGGGCATCCCGGTCTTCGACGACACCGACCCGAACGCGTACTACGACACCACGGCCCCGCAGGCCAGCGTGAAGGTCGCCGGTCACGGCGTGCGCGTCACGGTCACCGGTGACGCCGGCGACGACCTGACGATCAGCGTCGCCAACCCGGCCGCGCACTGATCCACGGCAGGACCGCGGGGGCGGTGCGGAGGGGCCTCAGGCCTCCCGCACCGCCCTCGCCAGTTCCGCCAGGAACGCGACCACGCCCGTCGGACCCGGCACCGACAGGTCCGCGCGCTCGGCCAGCTCCGGGACCTCGGTGGAGCCGCTGCACACCAGGACGCCCGGGGTGCCCTCGGAACGGAGCTTCTCGACCGCGGCGAAGGCCGGCAGGTCACCCAGGTCGTCGCCCGCGTAGAGCACGGACCCGGCACCCACCTCCCGTACGTACGCGGCGAGCGCCACGCCCTTGTCCATGCCCGGCGGTCTGAGCTCCAGGACCATCCGGCCGGGCTCCAGGACCAGCCCGTGGGCCACGGCCAGATCGCCCAACGGGCCCTTGAGCGCCTCGAAGGCGCCCTCCGGGTCCTGGGCGCGCCGGGTGTGGACGGCGACGGCACGGCCCTTCTCCTCGATCCAGACCCCCGGCCAGGCACCGGCCCGGTCCAGGAAGCCGGGGAGTTCGGCCCGGACGGAGGCCACGCCGGGATGGGGGGCGGCTGCCCGGACGGTGCCGGTGACGGCGTCCCAGCGTTCGGCACCGTAGTGCCCCAGGACCACGAGGTGTTCGAGGCCGGGGACGCCGGCGAAGCCGCCGTAGCGGACCGCGACCCCGGCGGGACGGCCGGTCACCACGGCGATCGAGGCGACCTCCGGGGCGAGGGCGGCCAGGGCCGCCACGGCGTCGGGGTGGGCGCGGGCGGATTCGGGATCGGGGACGATCTCGGCGAGGGTCCCGTCGAAGTCGAGGGCGATGACGGCCTTCGCGGGCCGGGCGAGGATCTCGACCAGACCGTCACGGCCGGCGGAAGGAGGGCTCCCGAGCAGTGCGGAGAGCCGGGGAAAGGTCGGTTGCGGGAGGCTGACCATGCTCCCGACCCTACCGACGCGGGGCGACGGCGTCAGCGTGGTCGGGGTCACGCATCCCTTCTCTTCCGCTGCTCCTCGCGGACCCGGCGGAGCCGGTTGATCGTCACCGGATCGTGGGCCAGGGCGCGCGGATCGTCCAGGAGCGCGTTGAGGAGCTGGTAGTAGCGGGTCGGGGAGAGGCCGAGCCGCTCGCGAACGGCCCGCTCCTTGGCTCCGGGGCCGGGCCAGGAGCGGCGCTCGACGGCGAGGAGCGCCCGCTCGCGCGCGCCGAGTCCGCCGTCGTCGCCCTCCGTCTCGTCGGTCATCCCACCAACCTATTACTCGGCGTTCTCCGCGGTCGTCGCCGCGCGGCCTATCCGACCGAGGACTTCGGCGGGGCTGCCGCCCGGGGTGACGGCCTTGCCGATGTTCTGCTTGATGTCCTCGCTGACCTTGGCCCAGGAGGTCTTGCCGACCGGCGGGAGCTGCGCCTGGGGAAGGACCGTGAGGAAGACCCGCAGGTTGGCGTGGTCCGGATCGGTCTCCATGTGGGCGGAAGCGCTGACGGTGACCGGGAGGAGGTCGTTGTCCCCGGCGAACTTCAGTACGTTTTCGTCGCTGAAGACGAAGTTGAGGAAGTCCCCGATCTCCTTGCGGTGGCCGTTCTGCTTGAAGCCCATGATCCAGTCGGCGACGCCCATGGAGGTCTTCGACGGGCCGTCGGGCCCGGGGAGGGGGACCTGGCCCACCTGCACGCCCTTCTTCGCGGCCTCCTTGAGGAGCGAGGGGTGGCCGTTGAGCATGCCGACCTCGCCGTTCGCGAAGGCGGCGAAGGCGGCCTTGCGGTCGAGCTTGCCCGGGGCGATCGAGCCGGTGAGGTCCTTGCCGACCAGGTTCCCGCGGAGCCACTCGAAGGTGCGCACGTTGGCTTCGGAGTCGACGGAGTAGCGGTCGGCCGCGTCCGTCCAGCCGCCCCCGCCGCTGAGCAGCCACATCAGGGCCTCGGCCTGGGCCTCCTCGGGGCCGAGCGGCAGCGCGAAGGGGGTGGGGACGCCCTTGGCCTTGAGCTTCGTGGCGGCGGCGGCGAGCTCCTCCCAGGTGGTGGGCGCCTCGATGCCGGCCTCCTGGAAGAGGTCCTTGTTGTAGAAGAGCGGCCGGGTGGAGGCGACGAAGGGCAGCCCGTACTGGACGTGCTCGTTCTCGCCGGCATCGGCGAGCCCCGGGAGGAAGTTGGACTGGACGGGGATGGAGAGGAGGTCGTCGGCGGCGTAGAGGTGCCCGTCGGCCGCGTAGTCGGCGTAGGCGCCGATCTGTGCGACGTCGGGGGCCTGGCCGTTCTTGACCATCTCGGCGACCTTGCGGTCGACGTCGTCCCAGGACTCGATCTGGACCTCGACCTTGATCCCGGGGTGCTTCGCCTCGAAGGCGGTGACGAGGTCGGCCCAGTACTTCTTGGTGGTGTCTCCGCCGGTGAGGTCGTAATCGGCGGCGACCAGCTTCAGGGTCACGTCACCGGAGTCGCCGCCCAGAGAGCTGCAGCCGCTGACCGTCGCGGCCAGTCCGAGGGCGGCAGCGGCCGCGGTCAGTCCAAGAAATCGTCGCCGCTCCACGGCTTCATCCACCTTTTGCTCGTCGTTGAGCTGCTATTCCGCTGCGATGAGCTGAGTATTTGCTCCTCTACGGGCCGTAAGTCTGCCCCGAGCCCCGGCATGAGGTCTACACCACTTGGGTATCACTTCCGCAACTGCGGCGGGACGATGGGCGCATGGCGGACTCCGAATTTGTATCCGTACGCAACAATCCTCGGCAGTGGACTAGACCTTTTGGGTCTTCCCGCGACACACTGTCCCCCGTGAGACACGTCATCGCCCTGGATGTGGGCGGCACCGGCATAAAGGCCGCCCTCGTCGGGGCGGACGGCACCCTGCTGCACGAGGCCCGCCGCGCCACCGGCCGCGAGCGCGGCCCCGAAGCCGTGGTGGAGACCATCCTCGGCTTCGCCGAAGAGCTCCGCGCGCTCGGCCAGGAGCGGTACGGAGAGCCCGCCGCAGCCGCCGGAGTCGCCGTGCCCGGCATCGTCGACGCGGAGAACGGCATCGCCGTCTACGCGGCCAACCTGGGCTGGCGGGACGTTCCCATGCGCGAACTCCTCAGCCGCCGCCTCCACGGCGCACCCGTCGCCCTCGGTCACGACGTGCGCACCGGCGGCCTCGCCGAAGGCCGCATCGGCGCCGGCAACGGCGCCGACCGCTTCCTCTTCGTTCCCCTCGGCACCGGCATCGCCGGAGCCATCGGCATCGGCGACCGCATCGAGGCCGGCGCCCACGGCTACGCGGGCGAGATCGGCCACATCGTCGTCCGCCCCGGGGGCACCGACTGCGGCTGCGGCCAGCGCGGCTGCCTGGAGCGCTACGCCTCCGCCTCCGCCGTCTCCCTCGCCTGGGCCGCGACCAGCGGCGACCCCGAGGCCGACGCCGCGGACTGCGCGAAGGCCGTCGAGTCCGGCGACCCCACGGCCGTACGGATCTGGCAGGACGCCGTCGACGCACTCGCCGACGGCCTGGTCACCGCGCTCACCCTGCTGGACCCCCGGACGCTCATCATCGGTGGCGGTCTCGCGGAGGCCGGGGAAACCTTGTTCACACCACTCCGGGCCGCCGTGGAGGAACGCGTCACGTTCCAGAAGCTGCCCGCCATCGTCCCGGCGGCCCTCGGGGACACCGCCGGATGCCTGGGCGCGGGCCTCCTCGCCTGGGACCTTCTCTCCCTCGACTCGGAGGTTTCCGCCTGATGGCCGATCAGCAGGTTCTCGCCGGCGCACACGTCGTGCTGCCCACCGGAACGGTCGAGAACGGACGCGTGATCGTCGACGGCGCCCGCATCGCGGGCAGCGCCCCCGAGAACGCCCCCGTCCTCGACCTGAGCGGCCACTGGCTCGTCCCCGGCTTCGTCGACATGCACAACCACGGCGGCGGCGGCGCGTCCTTCACCTCCGGCACCGTCGACGAGGTCCTCAAGGGCGTCCACACCCACCGGCTGCACGGCACGACCACCGTCGTCGCCTCCTTCGTCACCGGCGAGATGGACTTCCTCACCCAGCGGGCCGGCCTGCTCTCCGAGCTCGCCGAGCAGGGCGAGATCGCCGGCCTCCACTTCGAGGGCCCGTTCATCTCCCCCTGCCGCAAGGGCGCCCACGACGAGACGCTGCTGCGCGACCCGGACCCGGCCGAGGTCCGCAAGCTGATCGACGCCGCCCGGGGCCGGGCCAAGATGGTCACCCTCGCCACCGAACTGCCCGGCGGCCTCGACTCCGTGCGCCTGCTCGCCGAGCACGGCGTGATCGCCGCCATCGGCCACACCGACGCGACCTACGAGCAGACCCGGGCGGCCATCGACGCCGGTGCCACCGTCGCCACCCACCTCTACAACGCGATGCCCGGCCTCGGACACCGCGCCCCCGGCCCGATCGCCGCGCTCCTGGAGGACGAGCGGATCACCGTCGAACTCATCAACGACGGCACCCACCTCCACCCCGCCGCCCTGGAGCTCGCCTTCCACCACGCCGGCCCCGAGCGGGTCGCCCTCATCACGGACGCCATGGACGCGGCCGGCTTCGGGGACGGCCGCTACATGCTCGGCACCCTTGAGGTCGAAGTGAAGGACAGCGTCGCCCGGCTCGTCGAGGGCGGCTCCATCGCCGGCTCCACCCTCACCCTGGACCGCGCCTTCAAGCGCGCCACCACCATCGACGGCATCCCCGTCGAGTCGGTCGTCGAAGCCATCTCCGCCAACCCCGCCCGCCTCCTCGGCGTGTACGACCGCGTCGGCTCGCTGGAACCCGGCAAGGACGCCGACCTGGTCGTCCTGGACGCCTCGTTCGACCTCAAGGGAGTCATGCGCAAGGGAGAGTGGATCGTCGACCCGGCGGTCTGATCAGGAGTCATACCGAAGGGCGGTGGGCCGGGGGGCTGGGCCAACCGCCTTTCCTTTGGCATGATCGGTCCCCGTCGGAACGCCCGTTCCGCAGGACTTCACACGGCGTACGGGGAGTGGACAGCTTGTGATCCTCACGGTCACTCTCAACACGGCACTGGACCTGACCTATCGGGTTCCCGCCCTCACCCCGCACGCCTCCCACCGGGTCACCCAGGTCATCGAACGGCCCGGCGGCAAGGGGCTCAACGTCGCACGGGTCCTCGCCGCCCTCGGGCACGAGACCGTCGCCACCGGCTTCGCGGGCGGCGCCACCGGAGCCGTGCTGCGGGAGCAACTCGCCGCGACCCCGGTGCGGGACGAGCTCGTCGAGACCACCGGGCCCACCCGCCGCACCGTCGCGGTCGTCGACACCGCGAGCGGGGACACCACCCAGCTCAACGAACCCGGACCGACCGTCACCCCCGCCGAATGGGCCGCCTTCCGGGCCCGTTTCACGGAACTCCTCGACGGGGCCGCGGCGGTCGCCCTCTGCGGCAGCCTCCCGCCGGGCATCCACGTCGGCGCGTACGGGGAACTGGTGCGGCTCGCCCGCGCCGCCGCCGTACCCGTCCTGCTCGACACCAGTGGCGAACCCCTGCGCCGGGGCATCGCCGCCCGCCCCGACCTGGTCAAGCCCAACGCCGAGGAACTCGCCCACCTCACCGGCGCCCGGGAACCGCACCGGGCCACCCGTGACGCACGGCGCCGCGGCGCCCGCGCCGTGGTGTCCTCGCTCGGCCCCGAGGGCCTGTTCGCCGTCACCCCCGAGGGCCTCTGGCGGGCGGCCCCGCCCGCCGCGGTCAAGGGCAACCCCACGGGCGCGGGCGACTCCGCCGTCGCCGGCCTCCTCTCGGGCCTGGTCGACGACGTCACCTGGCCCGAGAGGCTCACCCGGGCGGTCGCCCTCTCGGCGGCCACGGTGCTCTCCCCGGTGGCCGGCGAGTTCGACGCACCGGCGTACGAAGAGCTGTTGCCCCGGGTGCAGGTGACCCGGCTCGAAGCGGTCGAGACGCCCTGAGCCGCTGCCCGACGGGGTCCCGGAGGATCACGTACCGGTGTGCCCGGCCTCCAGGTAGACCTGGTCGAGGATCGCCTCGCAGGCGTCGCCCGCCTCGCAGGAGAGCTTGAGCGTGTTCGCGCCCTTGTTCAGGTTCACGTAGGCGTAGGTGTAGGTCCAGCCCTTCTCCCAGTCGCCCCCGGCGGCCTTCGCGAAGTTGGACATGCGCACCTCACGGGGCGCCTCGCCGTTGACCGTCAGGGACGTCCTGGCGTCCTTGCCGGGCACGCTGTAGGTGATGCGGAGCGTGTACTCGCCCTCGTTCGGCACGTCGACCGACCAGCTGGCGGAGCTGCCCACCCCGTTGAAGCGCACGTAGGCGCCGTTCGCGCCCTTCGCACCCTTCACTTCGGTGCCCGTGGTGGCCGTGCCGCCCAGGGTCAGCGTCGCCGCGTCCTGCTTCGGCAGCTCCCCCGGGGTCGGGTCGGCGCTCGGCTCGGTGCTCGGGGCCTCGGAGACCCGGGTGGGGGCCGTCGAGGCCGTGCCGCCCGCCCGGTCCTTCTTGTCGGCCGGGTCGCCCGAGTTGTTGATCAGGGCGACCGAGATGCCGATCACGACGACCGCGACGACCGCGATCGCACCGGCCAGCAGGCCCTTGGTGTTGGGGCCGCGACCGGAACCGCCGCGCTGGGGCGGCATCGGGGCCGGATGGCCGTGCTGCTGACCGCCGTAGGCTCCGCCCCGCTCCGCCTGCGCACCGTTCCTGAGGTTCGGGGGCAGGGCCTCGGGCGCGGAGTACTGCGCCTGCGGCTGACCGTACGGGGCCTGCTGCGGCGGCACGTACGGCTGCTGGGGTCCGCCGTACTGGCGCTCGCCGACCGTCCTGACCTGGTTGTACGAGGTCCGGGGCACACCGGGCTGGGCGGGGCTGGGATAGCCGTAGCCGCCGCCCTGCGGGGCCTGGGCACCCGCTGCCTGACCGTCCGCGTACAGGTAGCCGAACGGATCGTCGTCCTCGGGCTTGCTCGCGCCGTCGTTACCGGCAGCCATCCGGGTCATCCTCTCCATGCTCGCCAGCCGTCGCCGACCGGGCGAGCCTACCTCGAACAGACCAGCGCACGACTCAGCCCGCCCTGCGGTGGACCTTCGCACGAGAGCGCTTCTCCACGTACATCCGCTGGTCCGCGGAGTTCAGGACCTCTTCCACGGTCATTCCGCACTCGGCCCAACCGATGCCGAAACTCGCACCGACGCGGACCGCCCGCCCGTCCACCCGGATCGGCGGGATGATCGCATTGCGGAGGCGTAGGGCCAGATCGGCGGCATCGGCGGCGCCCAGGCCGTCGGCGAGGACGACGAACTCGTCACCACCGAGCCGGGCGACGGTGTCGCCGTCCCGCACTCCGGTGGTGAGCCGACGCGCGACCTCGATGAGGACGGCGTCCCCCGTGTGGTGCCCGAAGCGGTCGTTGATCGACTTGAAGCCGTCGAGGTCGCAGAAGAGGACGGCGAGCCCCTTGGTGCCGTCATCGGTCTCGCCGCCCGTGGGGGCGACGGTGTGGACGTGGTGGTCGTACGGCCCGGCGCTGCCCACCGGCTCGAAACCGAAGCCGTGCTCGTGCTCGTACGCCGACGGCTCGTAGCCCGAACCCTCGCGCTCCGCACCGTAGCCGCCGTCCCGACGCGAGTCGTACCCGCCGTACGCGGCGTCGCCTGGCCCGAGTGCCGCCGGGCGCTCGCAGAGGCGGGCGGACAGTCGGGAGCGCAGCTCGGCACTGTTGGGGAGGCCGGTGAGCGCGTCGTGCGAAGCGCGGTGGGCGAGCTGCAGCTCGTGCCGTTTGCGCTCCTCTATGTCCTCGACGTGGGTGAGGAGGAAGCGGGGGCCGTCGGCGGTGTCGGCGACGACCGAGTTACGCAGGGAGACCCACACGTAGCTGCCGTCCCGCCGGGCGAGGCGTAGTTCGGCCCGGCCGCCCTCCGCGGAAGTCCGGAGCAGGGTCCCGATGTCCTCGGGGTGGACCAGATCGGCGAAGGAGTAGCGCCGCATGACGGAGGCGGGGCGGCCGAGGAGCCGGCACAGGGCGTCGTTGGTGCGGAGCAACCGGCCGTGCTGGTCACCACCCATCTCGGCGATGGCCATGCCCGAAGGGGCGTACTCGAAGGCCTGCCGGAAGGACTCCTCGCTGGCCCGGAGCGCCTGCTGCTCCCGTTCGAGCCGGACCAGGGCCCGCTGCATGTTGGAGCGGAGGCGGGCGTTGCTGATGGCGATGGCCGACTGCGAGGCGTACATCTGGAGCGCCTCCTGGCCCCAGGGGCCCGGGTGCCGGCCGTTGCGCGGGCGGTCGACGGATATGACGCCGAGGAGCTCGCGACCGGAGCCCGGTGCGGCTCCGCCCGGGCGGGCGGAGCCGACCCTGGGGGCGTACATCGGGGCGTAGAGCCGGTCGTGCGGGTGCCACTCGTCCTCGAAGCGGGGCGCGGGGCCGTCGGTGTGCCACTGGGGGACGTCGTCCTCCATGAGGACCCAGCCCTCGGTGTGCGGGATGAACCGCAGGTCGCCCCAGGCGACCCCCATGGAGAGTCGCCGCTCCCAGGAGGCCCTGGAGCCGACCCGGCCGGTGATCAGCGCCTCGGCCGCGGAGCTTCCGGCGAAGGCCGCGACGACCAGGTCACCGTCGGGGCGAACGAGGTTGACACAGGCAAGCTCGTAGTTGAGACCGGCGACCACGCCGTCGGCGACGGTCTGCAGGGTGTCCGCCAAGCTGCGGGCAGTGTTGAGGTCCGCCACGACCTGGTGCAGCTGCCGCAAGGTCGAGAGACGGACATACGGCTCCGACTCGGTCTCCATCGCTCGCTCTCCCCGAGACCTCGACAGCAACTCCAGGGTTCTCATCGGTTTCGTATTGCACTGTCACCGCCACTGAATCACAGCGAGCTGCGCACCCGGTACACAGGGTCAGCAATTACTGGCCTCTGTGACTCAAGTCACAGCAGGTCGTGGCGGGTTGCGGCGCACCCCGCGGAGGTCCTAGGTCCGCCGGGGGTGCCGGTCTGGTCCCCGGGCCCGATGTCGGACGCAGGGGGTCCGGATTAGCGTGCCGGTGTGCTGCAGAAGACTCCCGCCCCGTGCCCCGTGTCCGATCTGGCCATCCCCCATGCTGGGGGAGTGAGCAACGAAGAGTTCCGGGCCGCGATGTCCCGCCTGGCGGCGGGCGTGGTCCTGGTGACCGCGCACGACCCCGACGACGGTCCCCGCGGCGAGGACGTCGGCATGACCGCCACCGCCTTCGTGTCGGTCTCCCTCGACCCGCCGCTCGTCCTGGTGAGCCTCCGCAACGGCTCCCGCATGGACGACCTGCTCGCCGACGTCCCCGTCTGGGCGGTGTCGGTCCTCGCCGAGGACCAGCGACAGGTCGCCGGACGCTTCGCCATGAAGAACCGCGTCAGCGACCGGCTACTCTTCGCCGACCTGCCGCACACCCGCGGCGAGGAGAGCGGCGCCCCGCTCGTGGACGGCGCCCTGTCGGTCCTGGAGTGCCGCACCGAGAGCCGCGTGGTGGCCGGCGACCACACCCTGGTCGTGGGCCGGGTGCTGACGGTCGGCCTGGGCCCGGGCGGCGGCGAGCCCCTGACGTACTTCCAGGGCAGGTACCGCAGGCTGGGCTGACCCCGGAGGGGCGCCGCCGCACCGCCCCCGGAACCGCACCGCCCCGGCCGCAGCAGCACGGACCGCCGGCCCCGGAGGCCGGTCAGCCCCAGTCGCGGGACCGTCGGATGCGCTTGGTCTCCGAGCGCTGCTTCTTCTCGCGCAGCCGCCGCTCGTTGATCCCGCGGGGGATCTTCGTCGGCCGGCGGGGCTTCGGCGGCGGGGCCGTCGCCTCGGCGAGGAGCGCGGCCAGACGGACCGCCGCCGTCTCGCGGTTGCGCCACTGCGAACGGTGCTCCGAAGCACGGACCGCCACCACGCCGTTGACCAGCCGGGGGGCGAGCCGTTCCAGGGCACGCGCCTTCCACACCTCGGGGAGCGCCTCCGTGGCCGCGAGGTCGAAGCGGAGCTCCACCTGCGAGTCGCTGGTGTTGACGTGCTGACCGCCCGGCCCCGACGACCGCGAGAAACGCCACTGGAGCTCGGCCTCGGGCAGCGAGACGGAGCCGCGGATGGGATAGGGACCGGACATGCCCCCCATGTTCCCCGCAGCGGGCCGGAGGAGTCATCCTGATTTTCGCCCGAGCCCCGGGCGGGCGGTCGGGCCCCACCTCGGACGGCCCCCGCGCGGACGGGGTTCCCCCGGGCGGGGGCGCTCGGGAACCGCCGGCGGCCCCGACGCGTTTCTCCCAGCGACGACATCACGATGAAAGGGACTTTCCATGGCTGTGAGCCTGTCCAAGGGCGGCAACGTCTCCCTGACCAAGGAGGCCCCGGGCCTCTCCGCCGTCACCGTGGGCCTCGGCTGGGACGTTCGCACCACCACGGGCACCGACTTCGACCTCGACGCCTCCGCGATCGGCGTGGACGCCGCCGGACGGGTCGCCTCGGACGCCCACTTCGTCTTCTTCAACAACAAGTCGACGCCGGACCAGACCATCGTCCACACCGGTGACAACCGCACCGGCGAGGGCGGCGGCGACGACGAGCAGATCAACGTCAACCTGGCGGCCCTCCCGCCGAACGTCGAGAAGATCGTCTTCCCGGTCTCCATCTACGACGCGGTCTCCCGCGCGCAGAACTTCGGCCAGGTCCGCAACGCCTACATCCGCATCGTGAACCAGGCCGGCGGCACCGAGCTCGCCCGCTACGACCTCTCCGAGGACGCCGCCGTCGAGACCGCCATGGTCTTCGGCGAGCTGTACCGACACGGCGCCGAGTGGAAGTTCCGCGCCGTGGGCCAGGGGTACGCCTCGGGCCTGGAGGGCATCGCCCGCGACTTCGGCGTCAACCTCTGACCCATCGGGTCCCGGGCCGTGGGGCCGCACCGCCGGTCCCCCGCCCCACGCCCCGACCGTCGCGTCCGGGCACCCTCTCCTGAGCCCCGTCCGGCCCTCGACCGCCGGACGGGCCCGCCGCGACACGGCACCGGAGCCCCGGCCGGGACACCCCGCCGGGGCTCTAGCCTGTCCGCGTGATCGTCGAAGCCCTCGCCCCCAAGGTTCTGGAGGACGGCGCCGCCCTCCCCGGCGCGCTGCTCACCGAGCTCACCGCGCTCTACGCCTCCGACGAGGAGTTCCAACAACTCAGCGGTGACTTCCCGGACCCGTCCGACATCCGCCCCGAGCAGGTCGCCGCGGTCCTCGCCGAGGAGCTCGCCCGGCCGACCGCCGAGGTGCTCCTGGCCCGCTCCGAAGGCCGGCTCGTCGCCGTCGCCGTCACCCTCGGCCGCCATCCCGACCCGGCCGATCCCGACCCCTGGTTGGGCCTGCTCATGGTCCACGCGGACGAGCGGGGAGCAGGGCACGGCCGTCGGCTCGCCAGCTACGTGGAGGACCGGTTCCGCGCCGCCGGCCGCACCGGTCTGCGGCTCGCCGTCCTGGAGGACAACCCGGCGGGGCTGGCGTTCTGGACCGCGCTCGGGTACGAGGAGACGGACCGCCGCCCGGACCGCGCGCGCGGTCGCCCGTGCGCGGTGCTGCGCAAGGAGCTTGCGCCCTAGGCGCATCGCCCCGTGAGGTCTTCGATCCGGATCATCGGGGCGTGCAGGTGGAGACCGGCGCGGCGGCCGTCGGGAGCCTTGTCGCACCGGGTGTCGCACCGTCCCGGTTCCGGCCTCCCGGTACGTCACGCTCTGGGGCGGGTGAGGCTGGTGGAGCCGACGTGAGCCGGCCGGCGCACTGATGTCCGGGCGGGGACCGAGGGGACGCGGCCCGCCACCCGGCTCAGGTTCCGGGGAGGATGCGGCGCGTCTCGTAGGCCCACATCGCGATCTCGACCCGGTTGCGGGCGCCGAGTTTGGCCATCAGGCTGGCCAGATGCGTCTTCACCGTGCTGAGGCTGATGTGCAGTGCATCGGCGATCTCGGTGTTGGTCAGCCCGCGAGCGACCGCGAGGAGCACCTGCTCCTCGCGGGCGGTGACGGGGGAGACCGGCTGGACCACGGGCCGGCCGGCGGGCAGGTCCGCGAATGCCCGGAGCAGACGGACGGTGACGCTCGGCGCGATGAGCGCCTCACCGTCGGACGCCGACCGCACGGCCTGCGCCAGAAGGTCCGGTCCCGTGTCCTTGAGGAGGAATCCGCGGGCGCCGGCACGCAGTGAGCCGTAGACGTACTCGTCGAGGTCGAACGTGGTGATGACGACCACGGCCAGCGGGTCGGCGACCCCCGGGCCGGCGACCCGCCGGGTGGCCTCCAACCCGTCGAGTACGGGCATGCGGATGTCGAACAGGCAGACGTCAGGGCGTAGTTCGCGGGCCAGACGTACCGCTTCCCGCCCGTCGGCGGCCTCGCCGACCACCTCGATGCCGGGCTGGGCGTTCAACATGATCCGCAACCCGGTGCGGATGATCGTCTGGTCGTCAGCGACGAGGACGCGAATGGACACCGCTCTCGCTCCTCGCTCTCGGCAGTTCGGCGTCGACGTGCCAGCCCCGGTCGTTACCCGGGCCGGCTCGTAGCGTGCCGCCGAGCAGGGTCGCGCGCTCGCGCAGTCCGGTGAGTCCGTATCCGTCGCGACCCCGGCCGGTGCGCCGACCGTCGTCGCGCACGCTCACCCGGACCGTGTGCCGTTCCGCGGCGACCCGGACGACGAGCTCGGTCGCGTCGACCGCATGGCGCAGCGCGTTGGTCACCGACTCCTGCACGATCCGGTAGACGGCCGCGTCCACGGCCGGGGGCAGCGCGTCCAGTTCGCCGTCGAGCCCCAGGTCGACCCTGAGACGACCCCCCGGGGTGTGCACCAGGCGCTCCAGGTCCGCGACTCCGGCGGGGGGCGCCAGCTCGGCGCCGACCCCGCGGTCGCGCAACGCGGCGACCATGGCGCGCATTTCCTCCAGCGTGCGCGCCCCTTCCTCCTCGACCCCCTCCAGCGCCTCGACGGCGGCGGACGGGGCGGTGCCCGCGAGCACCCGGCCCGCCTGGGCGATGATCACCATGGCCGACACGTGGTGGGCCACCGTGTCGTGCAGTTCCCGGGCGAGCTGCTCGCGCTCGCGGGAGCGCACCTGGTCCAACTGCCGCTCGCGAGCGGTCACCCGGAACCGCACCGCAGCCCCGACCACGCCGGGCAGCAGCCCGAAGACGAAGCCCACGACCTTTTCGACGACCGGGGTCTCGTCCGGGACGACACACAGCGCGCACGCCGCGACGATCACCGCGCCGCCCAGCACGATCTCCCGTCCCGATCCCCACCGGGGCAGCGCGTACACCAGCACGAGCACGACCGCGCTGGTGTACAGGCCGACGGGCTCGCGCGGTGCGGCGACGAGCGAGGCCAGCTGAAGCAGGATCACCGAGCCGAACGCCAGCGTGGCCATCGCCAGCGGGCGGGTCCGACGCCACAGGGGCAGCAGGCACAGCCATACGGCGAACACCACCGCCACCGGCCGCCACACGACGTCCTCGCGCAGGGTGGCCTCCAGCACCACACCGCCCAGGCCCGCGGCGAGCAGCGCCCAGTCCCGCCGCACCCGGGCGGGCGCGTCGGGCGGCCGGGGTTCGGTCCACAGGGTTCGCAGGTCGTCGCGCAGCACGGTTCTCAGCCTAGGGACCGCGGCGCGCCGCGCATCGGCCGAAAGGACGGGTCGTCACTCGGCCCCGGGGCCGACGCATCCGCGGCCCGCGGGCCGATGCCGCGGAACGCCGTGGCGACGAGCCTCGACATCGGCGGCCGTACAAGGACGGTCGACGAGGTGGTTGGAGGACCCGATGCTCTCGAAAGCCCTGTTGCGCCTGGGCACAAGCGCCGCCCGCCATCCCTGGCGGGTGATCGCGACATGGCTGGTCACCGCCACGCTCGCCGTCCTCGCCGCCGTCGCCTTCGGCGGGCGGACCGCGGACTCGATGACCGCTCCGGGACTGGACTCCCAACGGGCCGCGGAACTGATCGAGCGGGCCGGCACCGGCCAGGAGGGGATGACCGCCCAGGTGGTCGTCACCCCCCGCGACGACGGTGCGACGTTCTTCGACGACGCCGGCCCGCGCACCGCTCTCACGCGGCTGCAGACCGAGGTGGGGCGGCTGCCGCACGTGCTCGGAACGAGCGACCCGACGGGGGCGCTCGACGCGGGCGGGGACACCGCCGTGCGCGGCGGCCTCGTTTCGGCCGACGGGCGGATCGCGGTCGTCCGGGTGCAGTACCCCGACCAGAGCCGGCTGTCGGCCGAGGACCTCGACGCCCTCGTCGATCTCGGCGACCGGCTGCGCGCCGAGATGCCGCTGCGCATCGAGATGGGCGGGAACCTCTTCTACGTCTTCTCCGACCCCGACGGCGGCGCGAGCGAGCTGATCGGCCTCCTCGCCGCGGCCGCGATCCTGTTCCTGGCGTTCGGTTCGCTCGTCGCCGCCGCGCTGCCGATCGGCATGGCGGTCTTCGGGCTGACCGTCGGGGTCGCCACGATGACGGTACTGGCGGGGGTGACGGAGGTCCCCACCTTCGCACCGGTCCTGGGCAGCATGGTCGGGCTCGGAGTGGGCATCGACTACGCGCTGTTCGTGCTCGCCAGGCACCGGGAACACCTCGCACACGGGCTCGGTCCCCGCGAGGCGGCGGGGCGAGCGGTGGCCACGGCGGGGAGGCCCGTGGTCTTCGCCGGCGGCACCGTCGTCGTGTCGATCCTCGGCCTGGCGGTCGCGGACGTGCCGTTCATGACGGTGGGCGGGGTCGCCGTCTCGATCGTCGTCCTGACGATGGTGCTCGCGTCGGTGACGCTGCTGCCGGCCTTCCTCGGCGCGGCGGGCCCGCGACTGGCCCGGGCCGGCCGGATCGGCCGGGCTCTGCAGACCAGGAGGCCGGGCCGACTCGCACGGCGGCCGGACCCGGCGACGGGCGCCGCCCGCGCCGCCGGGTGGCGTCGCTGGATCGGACACGTCAACCGGCACCCGGTGCCGTACGCGGTCGGCGCGGCGGGGTTGCTGCTGACCGCGACGCTGCCCGTGCTCGGCCTGCGCGTCGGCCTGCCCGACGACGGCTCGCTGCCTCACGGCCGTACCGAGCGCCGGGCCTACGACCTCGTCGCCGAGGGGTTCGGCCCGGGCACCAACGGCCCCCTCGTCATCGCCGCGGACCCCACCGGTGATCCGGGAGTGCTGGACCGACTCGTCGGGGCGGTCGCGGCGGATCCGGGCATCGCGTCCCTCGCACCGCCCCGCGTCGATCGGGCCACCGGCATCGCGACCCTCGTGGTGTTCCCGACCACCGGCCCCCAGGACAAGGCCACGGCCGACACCATCGCCCGGCTGCGCACCGACGTGCTGCCCACGGCGATCGGGCGCGGCCCGGCCAGGGCCCACGTCGGCGGCGCCGCCGCGAGCCTGTCCGATGTGGGCCGACGCACCAGCCAACGCATGCCTGTGTTCGTCGCCGCCGTGCTGGCGATGTCGTTCCTGCTGCTGATGCTGGTCTTCCGCTCGGTGCTCGTACCGCTCAAGGCGGTCCTGCTGAACCTGCTGAGCATCGGCGCGGCCTACGGCGTCATGGTCGCGGTCTTCCAGTGGGGCTGGGGAGGCGCGCTCATCGGGCTGGAAGCGACGGTTCCGATCGTGTCGTTCATCCCGATGTTCCTCTTCGCCATCCTGTTCGGCCTGTCGATGGACTACGAGGTGTTCCTCCTCTCCCGCGTGCGCGAGGAGTACCTGCGCACCGGTGACAGCGGCACGGCGATCGTCGAGGGCATCTCGCGCACCGCCCGGATCATCACCTCGGCCGCCCTCATCATGGTGGCGGTCTTCCTGTCCTTCGCCGTCGCCGAGGACCCCTCCACCAAAATGTTCGGGCTCGGCCTGGCCACCGCGATCTTCATCGACGCCACGGTCGTACGCATGGTGCTGGTACCGGCGACCATGACGCTCCTCGGCCGGACCAACTGGTGGCTGCCGAAGTGGCTGGACCGGATGCTTCCCCGCGGCCCGGTCGGCACCGACGACACCGGCGCGGAATCCACGGGTGAGGCACCGCGTGCACGGCTGGTCGACCGTTGACCCCGCTCCTGCGCGCCCTTGGCGTCCGGCGGCTCAGGGCATCGCCCGGGCATGTCGAGTCGTGATCGTCGAACGGTCCCGGTGAGGTCCTCGATCCGCATCGTCGAGGCGCGCAGGCAGGGCCCGCAGCTTGATGACGACCCCATGCCCTCCCTAGGGCCGGTCCGGCTTCTCGTCGCCGTACAGCCAGACCTCCCACAGGTCGCCCAGGTCACGGCCGGCCACGCCCTCCGCGTAGGCCGTGAAGTCCTCCGTGGAGGCGCTGGCGTGACGGTACTTCGCCGACCAGCCGCGCAGGATCTCGTCGAAGACGCGGTCGCCGACCGTCTCCCGCAGCTCGTGCAGGACCATCGCGCCCCGCTGGTACACGGGCGGGTCGAAGAGGTTCTCGGCCGTGGGGGGTGCGGCCGGCGGGAAGGCCCAGTTGGCGTCCTGGGCGAAGGCCCGCTCGAAGTGGGTCCGCGCGGGCACCTGCTCGTACTCCTCGCTGTACAGCCACTCCGCGTAGGTCGCGAAGCCCTCGTTCAGCCACAGGTCGCGCCAACTGCGGGGGGTGACCGAGTTGCCGAACCACTGGTGGGCCAGTTCGTGCACGAGGGTGGTGCGGTCGAAGGAGGCGGCCGGGAACACCGGCCGGGTCTGGGTCTCCAGGGCGTAGCCGAGGGTCCCGTCCGCCAGGACCACCACCCCCGCGGCGGAGAAGGGGTAGGGGCCGAAGCGCTTCGCCTGACGGTCGAGGATCTCGGGGACCTCGCCCCGCAGCGCGGCACTGCCCGGCGCCACCGACGGTTCGGCGGCGGTCAGGACGGGAACAGAGCCGAGGGCCGTCGCCGTGCCCGTCTCGTAGCGGCCGATGACGACCGTCGCGAGGTAGCTCGCCATCGGCTCGGCGGTGTGCCACACGGTGGTGACGCGGCCGTCCGGCTCCGTGCGCCGTGCGGTGCGGACCCCGTTGGAGAAGCCGTCGACTCCGGCCGGGAGGGTGAGCGCGAGGTCGTAGAGGGCCTTGTCGGAAGGATGGTGGTTGCCGGGGAACCAGGTCATGGAGCCGGCGGGTTCGCCGACCGCGACCGCTCCGCCGGGCGTGCGCAGCCAGCCCTCCGCGGAGCCGTCGGCATCCGTGAGCGGCTCGGGCACGCCCGCGTAGGTGACGGTGGCCCGGAACTCCTCGCCCTCCGGGATCTCCTCGCCCGGGCGGAGCGTCAGCTCGTTCCCGGCCCTGTTGTACGCGGCGGGGGCGCCGTCGACGGTCGCGGCCCGCACGGTGAGCCCGGACAGGTCGAGGTTGAAGGCGCTGAGGTCCTGGGTGGCGCGGGCGGTGATCTCGACGGTGCCGTCGAGGCGCCCGTCGGCGGGGTCATAGGCGAGGGACAGGCCGTAGTGCTGGACGTCGTACCCGCCGTTGCCGAGCTTCGGGAAGTACGGGTCGCGGAGTCCGGAGGCCCCCGGGGTGCCGCGGACGCCGCCGCCGACCTCGGCGCAGCCGCCCGCGAGCAGCGCGAGGGCCGTGAGGACGGCGGCGAGGACGGCGGATCGGGTCCGGTTGTGCTGGGCCACGCATCGATCTTAAGAGGCCGGCCCGACCGCTGCCGAAGAGCCGCGGCCGGAGCGGTGGGGGTGGTGTCCGGGGAGGGGTCCGGGTGCCACCGCCGGTGGGGGTGGTGGCCGGGTCACTTGGTGAGGGAGGCGACGCCGATCCGGGCGAACTTCTCGTCGAGGTCGCCGGAGGGGGCGCCGGCGACGCCGATGCCGGCGATCGGGGCGCCC
>NZ_JBHYMF010000040.1:0-47699 GCF_042742855.1 Streptomyces sp. NPDC058877
CCGCCGCGTGCGCGGCGGACGCGCCGAGACACGAGAAGGCGGCGGCAACGGCGAGGAGCGAGGAGATGCGTCGTGTAGAGGTCACACTCCCCCAACGCGTCGACCTGCTCGAAGACACGGCGTCCGCCCCCTCGCACCGCCCGAACGGGCCCCGGCGAGCGGTGCCGCCCCGGCCCCGGAGCATCGAGCGCGCGGGGCACGCGCGCCGGTCGCGGCGCTCAGGGGGTCGTGCGGACGGGGAAGCTGAAGGAGTGTCCGTGCTGCTTCAGCCAGGGCACGACCTGGCGCAGGGCCGCGACGGTCTGGCTGCGGTCACCGCCGCCGTCGTGGAAGAGGATCGTGGGCCCGTTGGGCAGCTCGTTCTTGACGGTGCCGACGATCGAGGCCGTACCGGGCAGTTCGAAGTCCTTGGTGTCCACGTTCCAGCCCAGCGGTCGCATGCCCGCAGCCGCGGCGATCCGTCGGCTGTCCGGGGTGAACGCACCGCCCGGCGCCCGGTAGTACTCGACCTCGACGCCGCCGGCGGCTTCCTCGATCAGCTCCTTGGCTTCGAGGATCTGCCGCTCCTGATAGGCCACGGACTTCTTGTCCATCGTGGTGTCGTGGGTCATGGTGTGGTCACAGAGCCGGTGGCCCTCCGCCACGACCCGCTTGACGAGGTCCGGATGTTGCCGGGCCTGCGGACCGATCATGCAGAACACGGCCTTGACGTCGTACTGCTTGAGGACGTCGAGCACCTGGGGCGTCCAGCGGGGGTCGGGCCCGTCGTCGATGGTGATGTTCACCGCCGCGCCCCCCGCTTCGGCGGCGTGCGCAATGGCCCGGGGCACCTTCACCGGCCGCACCGGGGCCGGCACCTCGGGCTTCGCCGCAGGAGCCTCCACCGCCGGAGCTCCCCCCGGCCTCGCGCTCGCCCCGCGGTCCATCAGCGCCGTGGCCCCCCAGACCGCCGCGCTGAGCCCCACCGCCGAAGCCACCACGGCTATGTGCGCGGTGTACTTGCCCTGCCCCATGAAATCCCACTCCCCGTCGGTTGCGACCGTCTCCCTCGTGAGAGGACGGCTCGAAGAGCCGGAAGGTTTCATCACATCCCGGTCCATTTCCAGGAGGAGCTGCACCTCGGACGGCCCCCCGGCCGCCGACGGGGCCGGAACCCGGGCCACCGCCCCGCGCTCCGTCCGCCCCGTCGACCACGACGGGCCCGTCCATGCGGCCGGGGCACCACTGCCCCCATGGAAAATTCTCCCTTTCCAGATATGTCGACCGGGTGGAGCCCTGCGTGTTCTCACGCCCGCGCGGCCCGCCGTGAGCGACCATGACGGACGCCGAAACCGTCCCCACGAGCGGAAGAAGGACCCCCGTGCCCGGCAGCGACAGCGAGAACCCGGCGATCCCCTCCCCCACTCCCGCCGACAACCGCCCCATGACGAACGCGGACTGGTGGCCCAACCAGTTGGACCTTCAGGTCCTCCACCGGCATTCGCCCCTGTCCGACCCGATGGGCGAGGAATTCGACTACGCGAAGGAGTTCGCGGGCCTCGACGTCGAGGCCCTGAAGCGCGACGTGTTCGCGGTGATGACGGACTCCCAGGAATGGTGGCCCGCCGACTACGGCCACTACGGGCCCCTCTTCATCCGGATGAGCTGGCACGCCGCGGGGACGTACCGCATCGCCGACGGCCGGGGCGGCGGCGGCAGCGGCGCACAGCGCTTCGCACCGCTCAACAGCTGGCCGGACAACGCCAGCCTCGACAAGGCGCGCCGGCTCCTCTGGCCGGTCAAGCAGAAGTACGGCAGCAAGATCTCCTGGGCCGACCTGCTGGTCTTCGCCGGCAACTGCGCCATGGAGTCCATGGGCTTCACGACCTTCGGCTTCGGCTTCGGACGCCCGGACGTCTGGGAGCCCGAAGAGATCTTCTGGGGTCCGGAGGACACCTGGCTCGGGGACGAGCGCTACCGCGGCGACCGTGAGCTCACCGGCCCCTTCGGCGCCGTGCAGATGGGTCTGATCTACGTCAATCCGGAGGGGCCCAACGGCACCCCCGACCCGGTCGCCGCCGCTCGGGACATCCGGGAGACCTTCGGCCGCATGGCGATGGACGACGAGGAGACGGTCGCGCTCATCGTCGGCGGCCACACCTTCGGCAAGTGCCACGGCGCAGTCGACCCGCAGTACATCGGCCCGGAGCCCGAGGCCGCCCCCATGGAGCAGCAGGCCCTGGGGTGGCGGAACACCCACGGCAGCGGCACGGGGGCCGACGCGCTCACCAGCGGGCTGGAAGGGGCGTGGACCACGGAACCGACGACCTGGGACAACGGCTACCTGGACCATCTGTTCCGGTACGAGTGGGAGCTGACGACCAGTCCCGCCGGTGCCCAGCAGTGGACCCCGAAGGACGCCTCGGCACAGGGCACGGTGCCGGACGCGCACGACCCGTCGAAGCGGCACGCGCCCATGATGCTGACGACGGACCTCTCCCTGCGGATGGACCCCGTCTACGCGCCGATCGCGAAGCGCTTCCACGAGAACCCCGACCAGCTCGCCGAAGCCTTCGCCAAGGCCTGGTACAAGCTGCTGCACCGCGACATGGGGCCCCTCTCCCGCTACCTCGGACCGTGGATCCCCGAGCCGCAGCTCTGGCAGGACCCCGTCCCCGCGGTCGACCACGACCTGGTCGGGGAGGCCGACGTCGCCGCCCTCAAGGACAGGATCCTCGACGCGGGGCTTCCGCTGTCCCACCTGGTCACCACGGCCTGGACGTCAGCGGCGAGCTTCCGCGGCACCGACAAGCGCGGCGGGGCCAACGGCGCCCGCATCCGGCTCGCGCCGCAGAAGGACTGGGAGCTCAACGACCTGCCCGAGGTGACCCGGACGGTCGAGGTGCTGGAAGGGATCCGCGAGGACTTCAACGGCTCGGGCGGCGGGACGAAGGTGTCCCTCGCCGACCTGATCGTGCTGGGCGGGTGCGCAGCCGTCGAACGGGCCGCGAAGAACGCCGGGCACGACGTCACGGTCCCGTTCGCGCCGGGGCGCACGGACGCCTCGCAGGAGCAGACCGACGTGGAGTCGTTCGCCGTCCTCGAACCCCGGGCGGACGGATTCCGCAACTACCTGCGGCCGGGCGAGAAGCTGTCCCCGGAGACGCTGCTGCTGGACCGCGCCAATCTACTGACGCTGACCGCCCCCGAAATGACCGTGCTCATCGGCGGCATGCGAGCGCTGGGCACCGGTTTCAAGCAGTCGTCGCACGGCGTCTTCACCGACCGTACGGAGGCGTTGACCAACGACTTCTTCGTCGGCCTGCTCGACATGGGCACGGAGTGGAAGGCGTCCCCCTCAGAGGAGAACGTCTTCGAGGGACGGGACCGCACCACGGGCCGGGTGCGGTGGACCGCCACCCCCGTCGACCTGGTCTTCGGTTCGCACTCCCAGCTCCGGGCCCTCGCCGAGGTGTACGCCTCCGCGGACGCCGGCGAGAAGTTCGTGCACGACTTCGTCTCCGCCTGGGACAAGGTGATGAACCTCGACCGGTTCGACCTCCGCTGATCACGGCCCGCCGGTCCGGTCGGCCGCTTCGGTCGGCCGGACCGGCACGTCCTCAGCCTGGTGGTGCCAACACCAGGTGCAGCACCCACTCCCGGGGGACGGCCGGGAGTGCCAGCGTGGTGGCCATGACCCAGCGCACCACTCTGATCACCGGCGTCACCCAGGGCATGGGGCACGCACTCGCGCTCGACCTGGCGCCCCTCGGCGGCACCCTCCTCCTGCACGGCCGGAACGCCGAACGCCTGGAGGCCGTGGCCACCGAGGTCCGGGCCGCCGGGCCCGGCACGACCGTCCGCACCCATGTCGCCGACCTCTCCGACCTGGACCAGGTCGATGCGATGGCCGCCCGGATCAGGGCGACGGAACCGCACCTCAACGGCCTCGTCCACAATGCGGTGGCGGGAGGGGGGTCACAGCCGCTCCTGCGCGAGCTGAGTGGCCAGGGGTACGAACTCCGCTTCGCCGTCAACCACTTGGCGCCGTACGCACTCACCCGCGGCCTGCTGCCGCTGCTCACCGCCTCGGCGCCGGCTCGGGTGGTCAACGTCGCCTCGATCGGACAGGAGGAGATCGACTTCGACGACGTGATGCTGGAGCGCGATTACGAAGGCCTGCGCGCCTATTGCCGGAGCAAGCTGGCGATGATCATGGCAACCTTCGAGCTGGCCGCCGAGCTGGAGGGCAGCGGCGTCACGGTGAACGCCCTCCACCCGGCCCACCTGATGGACACGGCCGGGGTCCGCGCCTACGGCCTCACCCCCGTCACCAGCACCGAAGAGGGCGTTCGCCCGACCGTGCGACTGCTGCTGGATCCGGAGTTGGCCACGGTCACGGGGCGTTACTTCGACCGGTTCGACGACACGCGGGCCCACGAGCAGGCCTACGACGGCGAGGCGCGCGAGCGCCTGATGGGGTTGACCCGGGACCTGATCGACCGGAGGTGACCGCCATGGGTCCCGTACCGGAGGGCGGCGCGTCCGGTCGGGGGCGCCGGGGTCGCGACCGGCCGCAGCCCGCGGGAACCGTGGTCGACGACCCCGGGACCGGCCGACACGGGGAATCGGTCGGCCCCGGGCCATGGGCTCAGACCGGGGCGGGCCCCGCCCCCGACTCCTGCGCGGCCTCGGCCGCGGTGTGGGGGGAGGCGAAGGTGAAGGCGCGGGGGGACGGCCCCCGCTCCTGCAGCTCGGTCAACCGCGCCACGGCCTCGGCGACGGTCGGCACGTGCCCGGCGGGCACCCACCAGAGCACCAGGTGCGCCCGGACGTGCCGCTCGAACCATTCGCGACGCCGGCGCATCACGTCCAGGTGACCGCTGCGGTACGCGTAGTCCCACAGGGCCTCCGGGGTCTCCCACACCGACAGGTTGACGATGACGTCCTCTCCCAGCGGGCGCAGGCCGGTGGCGTCGTCGTCCCCTTCCCCGACGAGTCGCCACACGAAGCCGGGGGCTCCGTCAGCGGCGGCGTTGACCGGATCGAGGAGCTCCACGAACGGCGCCACGCGCGGGTCGTCGAGGGGGTACCGAAGGGTGGCGACGTTGAGTTGGGCGAGGTGGAAGGCGTGCGCGGGTGCGGTCATGGGTTCATCCCAGCACGACTCGATTTTCTATGTCAATGATTATTGTTTTTAGAAGCTTCGACCACCACACAGCACTCTCCCGGCCGGGCGTCCATCCGGGCGCGCACGGGACCGTCCGTGCCGAGCAGACCGTCGAGCAGCGCGAGGTTCATGCCACAGACGAGCGGGGGAAAGCGTTCGGCCACCGCGTGGAAGGGGCAGTTGCGCAGCCGGACCGCGCTCGCGCCGTCCCCTTCGGCGACCTCCACGTACGGCTCGTAACCGCGGGCGGCCAGCAGTTCCACGGCCTCCTCCAGCCCTTCGCAGGGAGCCGCCCCACCGCGCAGGGACTCTCCCCGCCGGCGCGCCGCCGCACAGAGCCCGGCATCGAGCCCGGCCTCCTCGGCGGCCTCGGCGAGCAGCTCGGCGGCGGTGCGGTAGTCGCGCCCGGGCAGCGACACCGACCGCTCGCCAGGAGCCCGCACGTACACCTTGGCGGGACGACCCGCCCCGGGCCCCGACCGTCCGGTCAGCCGACGACTGCCGCTCTGCAACAGCCCGGCCTCGGTCAACTTGTCCAGGTGGTGGGCGGCCAGGGTGCGCGCCACCCCGACCCCCTCGGCGGCCTCGTTGCGCCCGACCTCGCGCCCCTGGGCCGCCACGTACTCGTACAGGCGGCGCCGCACCGGATCCTGCAGCACCGCGATCGCATCGATGTCCTTCACCCACCCATTCTAAGAACGACGGGAATGGGCGATAGAAGGCCGTGGGGGGCGCCCCCACCCCGGTGTGGCACCCCCACCCCGGTGCGGCACCCCCGACACGGCGCGGCGCCCGCGGGACCGGGGCCCGGCGTCGGGAAGCGCCCCGGCGAACTCCTGGACACCGGCCCGCCAGACGGCCGCGTGCTACCTTCGCCCCCCATCGGACGACGGGGAGCAAGCCGTGACGGAAGCGACGAAACCGGAACCCGGCGCGCGGGCACGCATCCGGAGACGGCCGCAGCAGGCACGCAGCAGGGCCCGGGTCGAGGCCGTCCTCGCGGCGGCCGACCGACTCCTGTCCCGGGAGGGGTACGAGGCGCTGACCGTCCGGCGGATCGCCGAGGAGGCGGGCGTGCCGATCGGCAGCATCTACCAGTTCTACCCCGACAAGAGCGCGGTCGTGGACGCCCTCGGCCAGCAGTACCTGACGGCCTTCAAAACCGCCATCGACGGGCTCGTGGAGCGGGCCGTCGGGGGCGAACTGACCGATCTGGTCGGCACGATGGTCGACGTCTACGCCGAGGTCTTCCGGTCCCAGCCCGGCGGCATGGTGCTCTGGACCGGACGGCACCTCAGCCCGGAACTCGCACGGGCCGACGAGGCGAGCAACGCCCTCATCGCCGAAGGCCTGCAGCGCATCGTCGAGCACCTGCTCGGCGCACCGGGCGGTGAGCGGGTGCGCCGGGCGACCCGGATGGCGGTGTGGGCGGCCAACGCCGTGCTGCACGAAGCATTCAGGAACGAGGGGGAACCGGACCTGGAGACGGTGGACGAGCTCAAGCGGATGCTGAACGCCTACTGGGAGGACCTGCACGACCGACTGACGGCCGCGGAAGACCGCTCCGGAGCGCCTCCCCACCCATAGAACATGAACAGAAGTTCATGTTACGGTGCGGCCCACTTCGGACGGCGGGCCGCACGCACGCCGGCGGTCGAAGGTGATCAGCTCCCGCATCACCGATCGAAGGCAGGTGCCCGTGACCACCCACTCCACCGATGCCGCACGACTCCCCCGGCTCCCCTCCGGCTTCACCTGGGGCGCCTCGACCGCCGCGTACCAGATCGAGGGCGCGGCCGAGCAGGACGGCAAGGGCCCCTCCATCTGGGACGCCTTCGTACGGCGCCCGGGGGCCGTACGCGACGGGCACACCGGCGACACCGCCTGCGACCACTACCACCGGTTCGACGAGGACGTCGCGCTGATGCACCGGCTCGGGCTCGACGCGTACCGCTTCTCGATCTCCTGGCCGCGCGTCCTACCGACCGGTGCGGGCCGGGTCGAGCCGCGCGGGCTCGACTTCTACGACCGCCTGGTCGACGCGCTGCTCGCGGCCGGAATCGAGCCGACGCCCACCCTCTTCCACTGGGACCTGCCCCAAGCCCTGGAGGACGGGGGCGGATGGCTGGACCGTTCGACCGCCCACCGGTTCGCCGAGTACGCAGCCGTCGTCGCCGATCGGCTCGGCGACCGGGTCCGCCGGTGGATCACCCTGAACGAGCCCTTCGTGCACATGTCCTTCGGCTACGGCTTCGGCGTGCACGCCCCGGGCCGTGCCCTGCTGCTCGACGCGCTGCCGGTCGCCCACCACCAACTGCTCGGCCACGGCCTCGCCACCGCCGCGCTGCGGGCCGCCGTCCCGGAAGGGCAGGTGCTGATCGCCAACAACTGCACCCCCGTCCGCCTGCGCCCGGACGCCCGGTCGGCCGCGGACGGCACCGCGGCCTCGGCCTACGACGTCCTGCACAACCGGCTCTTCAACGACCCCGTCCTCCTGGGCCGTTACCCCGACCTCTCGGCCTACGGGATGCCCGATCCGAGCTGGGGCGGAGTGGTGCGCGACGGGGACCTGGCCACCATCTCCGCTCCACTGGACGGCCTCGGCATCAACTACTACAACCCGACCTGGGTCACCGCTCCGGCCGACCCCGCCTCCGGCCTCCCCTTCGACCTGACCGAGCCCCAGGAGGACTACCCCCGGACCGACTTCGGCTGGCCCGTGGTTCCCGAAGGGCTCACGGAGCTCCTCACCGGCCTCCGCACCCGCTACGGAAGCGCCCTTCCCCCGGTGTGGATCACCGAGAGCGGCTGCTCCCAACCCGCGGGGCTGGACGACCAGGACCGGATCGCCTACCTCTCCGGACACATCGCCGCAGTGGCCCGTGCCCAGGCCCTGGGGGTCGACGTGCGCGGCTACTTCACCTGGTCGCTGCTCGACAACTTCGAATGGGCGGAGGGCTACCACCAGCGCTTCGGGCTCGTCGAGGTCGACTTCGCCACCGGACTCCGCACGCCACGGGCCAGCTTCGCGTGGTACCGCGACCTGATCGCCTCCCAGCGGTCCAGAGCGACGGAGTGACCGTGGACCGCGCCCCGGAAGCAGCGGCGGCGGACCTCACCGCCGTCCTCGCCGAGCCCACCGTCCCGGTCACGGCCGGCTGGACGGCCCGTCTCTCGCTGGCCACGCTCGCCGTCTTCATGGCCTTCATGACGCCCATACAGGTCCTGCTGCCGCTCCAGCTCGAACACATCTCCCCGCAGGACAAGAACACCGCGCTGTCGCTCGTCACGGGGCTCGGGGCGCTCATCGCGGTCCTCGCCAACCCGATCGCCGGCGCGTGGTCGGACCGCACCACCAGCCGGTTCGGCCGCCGCAGGCCCTGGATCCTCGGCGGTGCCCTCGCCGGGGCGGCGGGGCTGGCGATCACCGCCACCCAGCACACGGTGGCGGGCGTCGCCCTCGGCTGGTGCCTGGCGCAAGCCGGCCTGAACGCGATGCTGGCCGGGGTCGCCACCCCGATCGCCGACCGGGTGCCACTCGACCAAAGGGCCCGGGTCTCCGGCTGGACCGGCCTCATGCAGTCCTTCGGGCTGGTCCTCGGAGCGCTCGTCACCACCCTGCTCGTCACCGGTGTCCGGTCCGGCTACGCCGTCCTCGCCGTGCTCACCGTGGTGCTCGCCCTGCCCTTCGTGCTGTTCCACGCCGAACCGCCGCTGCCCCGGGCGCTGCGCCCCGCCTTCGACTCCCGCGCCTTCGCCCGCTCGTTCTGGGTGAGCCCGCGGCAGCACCCCGACTTCGGCTGGGCCTGGCTCAGCCGGTTCCTGATCAACCTCGGCAACGCCCTGGGCACCCTCTACCTCTTCTACTTCCTCTCCGATGCCGTCCACCACCGCGACCCGGGCACCGGGGTGCTGGTCCTGACCGCGGTCTACACCCTGTGCGCCGCCCTCACCGCCGTCCCCGTGGGTGCCCTGTCCGACCGGGTGGGGCGGCGCAAGGGCTTCGTCGTCCTCTGTTCCCTGATCATGGCAGCCGCCGCGCTGGCTCTCGCCCTGTTCCACACCTGGCCGGCCGCCCTCGCCGCCGCCGCCGTCCTCGGCGGGGGCTACGGCATCTACCTCGCCGTCGACCAGGCCCTGGTCACCCAGGTGCTGCCGAAGGCCGTCGACCGCGCCAAGGACCTCGGCGTCATCAACATCGCCAACTCCGGCCCCCAGGTCCTCGCCCCGGCCGTCGCCGCACCGGTCATCGCCCACCTCGGCGGCTACACCGGCCTGTACGCCGCGGCGGCCCTGGCCATCCTCCTCGGCGGCCTCCTCGTCGGCCGCATCCGCGGTGTGAACTGACCCCGGCTGCGTTCCGCACCCTCCCGAACGAAGCCGAGGACGACCCCGGGGCCGGGACGACCGGCCGGCCCGTCCGTGCCCCGCAGGCGGCATCCGGACGGATTCCGGTACCCATGGGGGGCGGGGATGGAGGACAATCCTCATGGGGGCGGGCAGGAACCCACCGACCCCGGGAAGCACCATGACCGATCTGCCGACCGCCGCCGGACCGACGCGGGTCTTCCTCGTCGACGACCACGAGGTCGTGCGCCGGGGTCTGCGGGACCTGATCGACGACGAACCCGACCTGGAAGTGGTCGGAGAGGCGGCCACGGCAGAACAGGCCCTCGCCCGCGGGCCGGCGCTGCGCCCGCACGTCGCGGTCCTCGACGTGCGCTTGCCGGACGGCGACGGGATCTCCGTCTGCCGGGAGCTCCGCTCACGGATGCCCGAACTGGCCTGTCTGATCCTGACCTCGTTCGACGACGAGGAAGCACTGCTCGACGCGATCATGGCGGGAGCGGCCGGTTACGTCCTCAAACAGATCAAGGGGGCCGACCTCGTGTCGGCGGTACGGACCGTGGCGAGCGGACAATCGATGCTGGACCCCGCGACCACCGCCCGGCTCATGCGCTCCCTGCGGGACCCCGAGCCGGCGCGACAGCCCGAGGACGAGCGGCTCGCCGTGCTGTCCGAGCGGGAACGGTCCGTCCTCGACCTGATCGGCGAGGGGCTCACCAACCGGCAGATCGCGAAGCGGCTCTACCTGTCGGAGAAGACCGTCAAGAACCACATCTCACGGCTGCTCGGCAAACTCGGGGTGGAGCGCCGCGTGCAGGCCGCCGTGATCGCCGCGCAGGCCCACGAGCACGAAGCGGAGGAAGGGTAGGGACTCCGGCCTCCCCCGTCGGGGGCCGGCGGCCAGTGGAGGCCAGCGGGCACAGCCGCCGGTCCGGCCCTCAGCTCCGCCCGGTGGACAGCGGGATCCGCCACTCGACCGCCGTGCCGCCCACCGGCTCGCCCCGCGCCCGGACCGTCAGGGTGCCGCCCAGTTGCTCGGCCCTCTCCAGGAGGTTCCGCAGCCCGCTCCGGGGACCGTTCGGCGGGATGCCGACCCCGTCATCGCTCACCTCGACCGCCAGGACGCCCCCGTCGCAGACCACGGACACCTCGGCCCGGTGCGCCCGAGCGTGCCGGGCCACATTGCTCAGGGCCTCGCCGATGACGGCGATCACCTCATCGGCCGTCTCGGGGGGCACGTCCGTGTCGAGCAGGCCCTCCATGCGCAGCGCCGGGGTGAATCCGAGGGTGACCATGGCCTCGTCCACGGCTTTGACCACCCGGCTCCTCAGCTTCGGTGCACTGCCCGGAGCGTCGTGTTCCCGGAGGCCGAAGATGGTCGACCGGATGATCTTGATGGTGGCATCGAGGTCATCGATCGCCCGGCCCAACCGGTCCGAGGCCTCCGGGTGGTCCACGAACCTGCGGGTACTCTGCAGGGTCATGCCGGTCGCGAAGAGCCGCTGGATCGCCAGGTCGTGCAGGTCGCGGGCGATGCGGTCGCGATCCTCCAGGAGGCTGATCTGCTCCGCCTCCCGACGCCGGTCCGCCAGTTCGAGCGCCAGTGCCGTCTGTCCGGCGAACCCCGGCAGGGCAGTGGTCTCGGCGACCGTGAAGTGCTGGCGCTCGCGGCGGCGCGCGAGGATCAGGACGCCGCTCAACCGCTCCTTCGTGCCCACCGTGACCGCCACCGCCGGGCCCAAGCCCTTCCACTGGTCGCGCTGGACCGTGATGCGCGGCTCGTTCTCCACGTCGGCGACCGTGACCAGGCCCTCCTCCGCGAGGGCGATCGCGGCGAGGGTGCCCTCGCTGCTGGGCAGCACCAGGCCCCGGTGTGCTTCGGCCCCCTCCCCCCGGGCGAGCGACCCCCTCAGCTCGCCCCGGGAACCCATCAGGGCGAACACCCCGGTGTCCGCCCCCGCGATGTCCACCGCCTGCTCCAGCATCCCTTCGAGGACCTCGGCCTCCTCCGCCCCGGACAGCAGGGCGCTGGTGAGGTCGGAACTCGCGGCGAGCCAGCGCTGCTTGAGCCTGCCCTCCTGGTACAGGCGGGCGTTGTCGATCGCGATGCCGGCCGCAACGGCCAGGGTCGTCACCACGGCCTCGTCCTCGGCGTCGAAGTCGACCCCGTTCCGCTTCTCGGTGAGGTACAGGTTGCCGAAGACCTCGTCACGGACACGGACCGGAACGCCCAGGAAGGAGTGCATCGGCGGGTGGTGCGGCGGGAAACCGTACGAGGCGGGGTGCTCGGACAGTTCGGGCAGGCGCAGGGGGTGCGGATTGCGGATCAGTTCGCCGAGCAGGCCATGGCCCGAGGGCAGGTCCCCGATCCGTGCCCGCAGCTCCTCGTCGATGCCGACGGTCACGAACTCCGAGAGCTTCCGATCGTCGCCGATGACGCCCAGTGCCCCGTACCCGGCGTCGACGAGGGTGACCGCCGCCTCCACGATGCCCCTGAGCACCTGGGGCAGGTCGAGCTCGCTGCCCACGGCCATGACGGCTTCGAGCAGTCCGTTGAGCCGGTCCCTGGTACCCCGCACCTCGTCGATGCGCACCTGCAGCTCGTCGAGCAGCTCGTCGAACTTCAGCCGCGGGAGCCTGCTGTCGCCCGGCCCGGGGCTCTCCCGATCCATCGCCACCTCCGGCCACGTCGCACGCACGGCCCTCGCCGGGCAGAAGCCCCTTCACCGTAGTTCGGGTGTCCGCGATGCTCCAGCCGAGCCGTCCCCGCGATAGGCGGTGCGGACGGATCGCGCGGTGAGGAAGCCGAGCGGGGCACAGGTGGCGGCGAGCCCGACGCCCGCCTCGTCGAGGGGGACGGTCTCCAGGACCGAGCTCAGGAAGGGCACGTACAGCGCGGCCAGGGCCAGTAGGGCCGAGGCGAGAACGCTCAGGGGGAGGAAGGGGTTCTTTCGGGTGAAAAGTCGGGAGCGGAGTCCCAGGACGGCGCCCAGCTGTGCGGCGAGGAGCGCGAGGAAGAGGACGCTCTGCCAGTCGCGGCCGAGGGCCCGGGCACCGAGCGCGGCGGCGAGGGAGCCCGCCGTGACGACTCCGGCCAGGACCAGCAGCCGCTGCCACGCTCCGCCGCCGAGGACGTGCTGGTCCGGCGGGCGGGGCGGACGCCGCATCGTCCCCGGGGAGGCTGGTTCGGCACCCATGGCGACACCGGTGAGGCCGTGCGTCAGGAGGTTGATCCACAGGATCTGTCCCGCCCGCAGGGGCAGCGGCAGCCCCAGGAAGGGGCCGACGAGCATGACGAGGACCTCGGCCGCGCCTCCCGCCATTCCGTAGACGAGGAAGCGCCGGATGTTGTCGTAGACGCGTCGCCCCTCCTCGACGGCCGCCACGACGGTGGACAGCTCGTCATCGGTGAGGACCAGGTCGGCGGCCTGTCGTGCGACCTCCGTCCCGCGGGCCCCCATGGCGACGCCGATGTCGGCGCGGTGCAGGGCGGGACCGTCGTTGACCCCGTCGCCGGTCATGGCGGTGACCGCGCCCCGGGCGCGCCACGCCTCCACGATGTCGAGCTTCTGCTGAGGGTCGGTGCGGGCGAAGACCCGTACCGAGGTCAGGTCGGCGACGCGGCCCGCGGCCACGTCCGCACCGGTGAGGACCCGGTCGTCCGTCTCGGAGCCGCCCAGGAGCGCGACCCGGGACGCCACCGCCCGGGCAGTCGCCGGATGGTCACCGGTGATGAGGACCGGGGTGATGCCGGCAGCCCGGCAGGAGGCGAGCGTGGCGGCGGCGTTCGGCTTGGGCGGGTCGCTGAGCGCGACGAGGCCGAGGAGCGCGAGTCCCGCCTCCGCCGCGGTGACCGGGCTCGGGAGGTCGTCCCGTACGCCCGAGGCGACGGCGAGCACGCGGTACCCCCGTGCGGCCAGCCGTGCGGCCTCCTGCCGTGCCGCGGCGAGCGCGTCCGGGGGGTCACTCAGCACGGCCGGGTCCAGCACGGCTTCGGGGGCGCCCTTCAGACAGACCAGCACCCGTCCCCCACCGGCCGAGTGCACGGTGGTCATGCGCCTGCGGAGGCTGTCGAAGGGGGCTTCCCCGATCCGCGGCCGGGTCCTCGCCAGTTCCTCCTTCGAGGGGCAGCCCATCGCGGTCGCGGCAGCCAGCAGGGCGACCTCCATCGGATCGCCCAGGGCCGTTCCGCCTCCCCCCGACGCTCCGTCGTCCGGGGGCCGCAGCGTCGCGTCGTTGCAGAGGGAAGTCACGGTCAGCAGTTCCGTCGCGGGCCGGGGTCCGTCCGCCGACACCGGTCCCCCGCCCCGGGGCGGCACCTCCGGCGGCTCGTGTTCCGCACCGGACGGGTCGACGCTCCCGAACGGTGTCCAGACCCGTTCGACGACCATGCGCCCCCGAGTCAGGGTGCCGGTCTTGTCGGTGGCGAGCACGGACACCGATCCGAGCGTCTCCACTGCCGGCAGACGCCGGACCAGGGCGTGTCGGGCGGCCATCCGCCGGGCCCCCAGGGCGAGGGCGAGGGTGACGACGGCGGGGAGGGACTCGGGAACGGCCGCCACGGCCAGGCTGATGGCGGTGACCGCCATCGTGCCGAGCGGAAGTCCCCGCACCAGGCCGAGGGCGAAGACCAGGACGCACAGGGCCAGCGTCACGACCGCGAGGACCCGTCCGAGTGCCGCGAGGCGGCGCTGCAGCGGGGTCGGCTCGCGCTCTTCGTCGAGCAGCGTCGCGATGCGGCCGAGGGCTCCGGCGGCCCCCGTCGCCGTCACGGTGGCCACGCCCCGGCCCCGCACGACCACCGTGCCCCCGTTCAGCGCCGTGCCGACCTCCTTGTCCACCGGTACGGACTCACCGGTGAGCATGGACTCGTCCACGAGGAGGGCGGACGCCTCGACGAGCTCGGCGTCTGCCGCGATGACGTCGCCCTCGCCGACCAGCAGCACGTCCCCGGGGACGACCGCCGCCGCCGGCAGGTCGCGTACGACACCGTCCCGCCGGACACGGGCGTGCGGCGCGGTGAGGGCCGAGAGGGCGGCGACGGCGTTGTCGGCCCGGATCTCCTGGGCCACGCCGACGGTGGTGTTCACGAGGACGACCGCGCCGATGACGATCGCATCGGGATGGTCGCCGATCGCGAGCGTCAGCGCGACGGCCGCGAGGAGCACCATGATCAACGGATCGGTCAGCTGGGCCAGGACGCGCCGGTGGAGCCGTACGGGTTTCCTTGCGGTCACTTCGTTGGGGCCGGTGTCGGCGAGCCGGCGTGCGGCTTCCGCCTCGGAGAGGCCCGCCGCGTCCGGCCCCGGCGCGAAGGTCCGGTCCGCCTCCGATGCGGTCATGGCCTGCTCACCGGGCGGGGACGGTGATCACCGGACAATGCGCACGGTGCAGCAGCCCGTGGACGACCGAGCCGACGCGCATCCCCGAGTATCCGCCGTGCCCCCGCCGGCCGACGACGACGGCCAGGGCGTGCTCGGCGGCGTCCGCGAGCACCTCGACGGGGGAACCGAGGAGCACCTCGTGGGTGAGGCGGACGTCGGGGTACTTCTCCGCCCACCCCACGGTCGTCTCCGAGAGCAGACGGCGTTCGGCGTGGAAGAGCACGTCACTCTGCACGGTGAAGACGGGCGGCTGCCAGACGGCAAGGGCGCGCAGGGCGCAGCGCCGGAGGTCGGCCTCCTCGAAGGCCCAGGCCAGGGCGGTGCGTGAGGAGGCGCTGCCGTCGACGCCGACGACCAGATAGGGGGTCTCCTGGGTGGTGTGCTCCACGTCGCCCACGACGACCACCGGGCAACGCGCCGTCGCCGTGACCGGGACGACCAGGGAGCCGGCGCTGAGGAACTCCTCGGTGCGGCTGAGGTGACGGGAACCGAGCACGATCAGGTCGGCGTCGTCGGACAGTCCGGACAGGACTCCAGCGGGAGGACCGTCCAGGAGGGCGGAGGTGGCCCTGACTCCCGGCTGCCGGTTCTGTACCCAGACCAGGGCGGAGCCGAGGGCCTCGGTGGCGTTCTGACGCTGGGCCCGGTGCCGGGCGGTGTCGTCGACGTGCCGCACGTCGTGCCGCGGCGGCACGGCGACGACCAGACGCAGGTCGGCTCCGCGCAGGTGGGCTTCGTCGGCCGCCCAGGCGAGGGCGAGGCGTCCCGTCCTGATCGGGTCGACGCCGACCACGACGGCGCGTCGGTCCATGGTGGGTGTCATGACGTGCTCCCGTGTCCGGGCCCGTGCCGCGGGATGAGATCCACGGGGCAGTGGGCGTGCTGCAACAGGCTGAGCGTGGTCCGTCCCAGGGTGCGCCCGAGGTACCCGGGCGCCCGTCGGCCACCGACGACCAGGAGGCCCGCCCGGTCCGAGGCGTCGACCAGGGCACCGGGCACACTGGGGTCCCGGCGGCCCTCGGTGTGCAGGCTCAAGGACGGGAACTCCTCGCGCATCCGTTCGGAGACCGTGGCCAGCACCCGGACGTGTTGGCGGGCCGCCTCCTCGTCATCGCCGTGCCCCGCGGTCCGCGAGCCGAGGGAAAGCGGCGTTCCCCAGACGTGGAGCAGTTTGAGGGGGACCTTCCGCAGCAGGGCCTCGCGCGCCGCCGCCCGGGCGCAGCCCAGGTCGGTCTCGTTCCTGACCGCGGCCAGGACGGTTCCGGCCCCGGTCGGTTCCGCGCCCCCGCGGACCACCACGACGGGCGTGGTCGCGGCAGCGGCCACCTCCAGGGCGACCGATCCGAGCAGCAGCGCGGAGAAACCGCCGACGCCCCGGTGTCCGACGACGACGGTGCCGGTCCGGGCGGCGGAGCGGCGCAGACAGCCCGGGGCCGCTCCGTCGGCGAGTTCGGTGACGACCGTCAGGTCGGGATGGTGCACGATGACCGTCTCGGCGGTCCGGTCGAGGAGTTCCCGCCCCGCTCGGCGGGCCCCGTCGCCTTCGCCGGGGGGCAGGAAGGCGGTCGGCGCGTCCACCGCGTGGACGAGGCAGAGGGGGCTGCGCCGCACGGCCGCTTCCGCCGCCGCCCAGGTCACCGCCGTGCGGGCGGAAGGCGATCCGTCGACACCGACGACGACCCTGCCGAGGCCGGGACGGGGGGTGGATCCGTCCATGGCTCCTCCTCGTGCGGTCCGGGCGGCGCTTCCGGGGGCATGCCCCCACCCTGGCATCCGGGCACCGGTGGTCGGAGGGCCGCTGGGGCCAACGACGGGGCCAAAGGTCCCCCCTCCGGACGGGGTGCGCATCGAGTCCGTTCGGGCCTGACGGTGGGCCGTTCGGCCCCTCCCGGAGCCGGGTCGCGCGTCGGAGGGTGGTGACGCGGGACGGCGCACCGTCCGCCCCCCTCAGAAGGAGGTGTGGCGATGAAGCACATGAAGGTCGGCGGCCTGATGACCGACGGCGTGGTCTCCGCCCTTCCCGCGACGTCGTTCAGGGACGTGGTGAAGATGCTCGCCGAGAACGACATCAGCGGGGTTCCCGTCGTGGACGGGGACGACCGCGTCGTGGGCGTCGTGTCCGAGAGCGACCTCCTGGCCCGCCACGACCTGACGGCCGGAGAGCTGATGACGAGTCCGGCCGTCACGGTCCACGCCGAGGAAACGGTCGCGGACGCGGCGCGGCTGATGGTGCGCCGCGGAGTCGAACGCCTCCCCGTCGTCGACGAGGAGGAACGCCTGGTCGGCATCGTGACCCGCCGCGACCTGCTCTGCGTCTACCTCCGCCCGGACGCGGAGGTGCGGCGCCGCATCCGCGAGGACGTCCTCGCGGGGGCCATGGAGCTGTCCGGGGACGCGGTGGACGTGCACGTCCTCGACGGCGTGGCGACGCTCTCCGGGCGGATCAGGCGACGGAGCCAAGCCCTGGTGCTCGTCGAACTCGCCGAGAGGGTGGACGGGGTGGTCGCCGTCGTGGACCGGTTGTCCTTCCAGGAGGACGACAGGCGTCCCGCTTCGCCCAGCCGGGCCCCCCTCTCCCGGTGACCGACCTCAGACAGGACGAACCGTGTCTCCCACCGCTCTGACCCGACCGCTCGTGACCTCGATGGTCGAGGACGCCGTCACGGCCCCCTCGATGCACAATGCGCAGCCCTGGAAGTTCGTCGCCGGGACGGACACCGGGACCGTCGCGCTGTACGGCGATCCTCAGCGCGCCATGCCGCGTGAGGACCCCTCCCACCGCGCCCTCCACCTGGGCTGCGGTGCCGCCCTGTTCTGCCTCCGGGTCTCCGCCGCGCACCGGGGCCTCCGGCCGGTGGTGCGGCTGTTGCCTTCTGCGGACGACCCCTGGCACCTCGCCGACGTGCGCTTCGACGGTCCCGAGGGCGCCGACGGCGACCTCGGGGTGCTCCACCCGGCCCTGGGGCAGCGGCACACCAGCCGCTTCCCCTTCACGGAGGAGCGGATTCCGCCCGAAGTGACCGACGGTCTCCGTGCCGCGGCCCTGCTGGAGGGGTGTCGGCTCGTCGTGCCGGGGGCGTGGCACACCGACACCGTCATGGGCCTCGTGCACGCCTCCGAACTGTTCGAGGCCGCGGACGAGGCCGTGCGCGCGGAGATCGCGGCCTGGACCCGCACGGGCGCGGCCGGGGAGGGGCCCGACACCGAGGGCATCCCCGCGTACGCCTTCGGGCCCAGGCAGTACGACGTGACCTCCCCGGTCAGGAACTTCGGCACCCCCCGCCAGGTCCCCGATCGTGCCGCGGCGCGCTTCGAGAAGGCGCCTCAGATCGCGCTGCTCGGGACGGTCGGCGACGGTCAGGAGGATTGGTTGAGGGCCGGCCAGGCCATGCAGCGGGTCCTCCTGCAGGCCACGCTGGACGGTCTCGCCACGTCGCTCATGTCCCAACCGCTGGAGTGGCCCGAGCTCCGTTCCGACGCCCGCGATCCGGGTTCGACGATCGGTTTCGTCCACATGGTGATCCGTCTGGGCTACGGCCCCCGGGGACGCGCCACGCCCCGTCGGCCCGTCTCCGAGGTGCTCGCCTTCAGCTGATCCTCCCCTCCGGTCCTCTCCTGGCGGCGGAGCCCGTCACAGCCGGAACCAGCGCTCCTGGCCGGGCTCGACCGCGAGTCGGCGGTCGCCGGGGAGGACGACGGTGAGCGGGCCCGCCGGTGAGTGGGGCACCCGGACGGCCAACCGGCCGGGCAGGAACCGCAGGCGCACCCCCCGGTGGCGGCCGACGCACAGGGTGAAGGCGAACCGCGGGATCTGGGCCAACGGCACCGGAGCCACCCTGAGTCCCTCGGGTCCCGTCTCCAGGCCGGTGATCCCGCGTTCGACGAGGTCGATCGTGCCGGCCATGGCACCGAGGTGGACGCCCTCGCCCGTCGTCCCGCCCTGGACGTCGGCCACGTCGGCGAGCAGGGCCTCCTCGCAGTGGCGCCAGGCGTCGGCGCCCTTCTGCCGGGCCAGCACCCAGCCGTGGACGAGGCTGCTGAGCGTGGATCCGTGACTGGTGCGCCGCAGGTGGTATGAGACGGTCGCGCGCCAGGTCTCGTCGTCCAGCGGGTAACCGAGCCGACGGAAGAGTCCGTACAGCTCCTCGGCCCGGAAGAGGTAGCCCAGCATGAGGGTGTCGGCCTGCTTGGACGCCTGGTAGCGGTTGACCGTGTCCCCCTCGGCCTCCAGGATCCGGTCGAGCCTCCGGACGTCTCCGTACCGGGCCCGATAGGCGTCCCAGTCGAGCTCCGCCAGGTCGCCGTACCCCTCGAACTGGCTCACCACCCCCTGGTGGAACGGAACGTACAGGCGACGGGACACCTCTTCCCAGCGGGCGAGTTCGTCGTCGTCGAGCGACAGTTGCTCCGCCAGCTCCGAGCGGCGGGCCCCGGGCAGTTCGTCGAGCAGGTCGAGGCCGTGTGCGAGCACCCAGGCGGCCGTCACATTGGTGTAGGCGTTGTCGTCGATGCCGGGGGTCACCACACCGGGGTAGGCGTCGTGGTACTCGTCGGGCCCCACGACCCCCCGGATGCGGTAGCGGTCGAGCGCCGGATCGTAGGCGGCGGTGCCGGCCCAGTAGCGGGCGACCTCAAGCAGCATCTCCGCACCGGCCGAGTGCAGGAACCCCCGGTCGCCGGTGGCCTGGGCATGGCGCCAGACGTTGTACGCGACGGCGGAGCCGACGTGGCGCTGGAGCCGCGAGTGATCGGCCAGCCAGCGGCCGGAGCGCGGGTTGAGGTGGAGCTCCTGGGTCTCTTCGCGTCCCGAACTCGCGCTCTGCCAGGGGTACATGGCTCCCCGTTCGCCGGCGGCACGGGCCGCGGCGCGGGCCGCCGGCAGACGGCGGTGGCGGTACATCAGGAGCGCCCGGGCGACTTCCGGGAAGTGGAGGTCGAGGTAGGGCAGCACGAAGAGCTCGTCCCAGAAGACGTGCCCCCGGTAGGCCTCGCCGTGCAGTCCGCGTGCGGGGACGCCCACGTCGAGGTCGGCCGTGTGCGGGGAGAGCGTCTGCAACAGGTGGAACACGTGCAGGCGCAGGATGCGTCCCGCCTCCCCGGGCACGTGGAGTTCGCCCTGTTCCCACACGCGGCGCCAGGCCGCCCGGTGGGCGGCCAGGAGCCGGGGGAAGGCCGGGGCCTGTTCGATGGCGTCGACGGCCGCGGCGAGCGGGTCGGCGGCCGGCCAGTCCAGCGAGGTGCACAGCGCCAGGGTCTTCACGACGGTCACCGACCGGCGGGGCACGATCGGCAGGCGGTAGGTCTGCACGGTGCCGTCCGCCGAGGCGGTCTCCCACGCGGGCCGTTCGGGGTGGGTGGTGGTCCGCACGGCCAGGGCGATCGTGACGCCGGGGTCGGTCGTGCGGCAGGAGAGCCGGGCCGTTCCACCGGGTTCGAACCCGGCCCGGACGTGGGTGAGGTGGTGCCCGTCGAGGTGCCGGTAGCGCTCGACCCCGGCGTTGGTGACGGTGCCGTCGAGGAGGGACTGCACCTCGACGGAGCCGCGCCAGCCGTAGGCGCGGAACAGGCTGTGCTGGGCCGCGAGACCGGGATCGCCCATGTGGACGACGCGGACGTGGCTGACCCGCAGGCCCCGTCCGCGGGCGTCCTCGAAGAACAGGCGTCGGGTGAGCACCCCTGAGCGCAGGTCGAGTTGCACGTCGGAGTGGCGGAGTGCGGCTGCGTCGGGCGTCAACCAGTCGCCGGGAGGCCCGTCGTCCGGGAGGCAGCGGTAGCGCAGCAGCGTCCAGTTCGGGAGGTTGACGAGGTCCTCGTTCTCGACCCGCTCTCCTGCGACGACCGAAGTGCGCCGGTCGTAGCAGCCGGCCAGATAGGTGCCCGGGTAGTGGGCGCCTCCGGCGGCGCACTCGGGTGCGGAGCCCCGGGTGGCGAACCGGCCGTTGCCGAGGGTGCAGAGGGCTTCGACCAGGGGCTCGCGTCCCGGGTCGTAGTGGTCGTAGCTCCAGGTCCAGTCGTGGGTCATCCGCGGTCGCTCCATATGCTCCGGACCAGCGTCACGAGATCGGGCACCACCAGGTCGGCGCCCTGTCGGCGCAGCGGGGCGGTCGCGCTCCGGGGTGCGGTGCGGTCGACGCCGACGACCAGGCCGAAGCCGCCGCGGCGCGCCGCCGCGACTCCGGCGAGCGCGTCCTCGACGACCGCGGTCTCCGGGGGGCGGAGGCCGAGGAGGGCTGCGGCCCTCAGGAACAACGCCGGATCCGGCTTGCCGGCGAGGCCCAGCCGGGCGGCGTCCTCCCCGTCCACGATCCCGGCGAGGAGGTCGGCGAGCCCGGCGGCACGGATCAGTGCACGGGCGTGCCGGGAGGCGGACACCGCGACACAGGGCACTCCTGCCGAGCGGAGCGCCGTGAGGGCGGGGCGGGCGTCCGGGAAGGCGCGGACGCCCTCGGTACGGACGAGGTCGACGAACGCCCGTTCCTTGCGCGCCGCCACCGCCCAGACGGTCGCGCATCCGGGCGGGTCGCGGGGCGTTCCGGCGGGCAGCCCGAGGCCCCGGGCCGCGAGGACGGCCGCTGCCCCCTCGTAGCGGGGCCGGCCGTCGACGAACCGGCGGTACTCGGCATCGGCGTCGAAGGGCGGCTGCTCGCCGTCCGCGACCGCCTCCAGACAGGGGTCCAGCGCGGCCTTCCAGGCCGCCGCGTGCAGACCGGCCGAGTCGAGGAGCACGCCGTCCGTGTCCAGGACGAGGGCCCGCGGCGGACCGGCGCGGGAACTCCGGCCCGGCCCCGGTGCGACGGGCGGTTTCACGGGGCCCACCGGCCCGCCGCTCCCGTCGCCGCGGTGCCCCCCGGTCGCGGTCCGCCCGCGCATGGGCCGGTCGGCCCCCGGGAGGGGCCCGTACGGACTCTCCGGGCGGGTCCGGTCCGCGTGCGAGGGTGGGACCAGGTGGGCGTTCCGAAGGAGGGCCGGTCATGTCCGAGGCAACCCCGAGCACGGCGCCCGTGACGCCGCGACCGGCCCTGCTCAGCTTCCTGGGCGGGGTGGGTACGGTCACGGGAAGCAAGTTCCTGGTGGAGAGCGACCATGCGCGGATCCTCCTCGACTGCGGACTCTTCCAGGGTTTCGCGGCTCTGCGCCGCCGCAACTGGGAGCGGTTCGCCCGGGACGCGGCGGACGTCGACGCCGTGGTCGTCACCCACGCCCACCTCGACCACTGCGGCTATCTGCCCCGCCTCGTCCGCCAGGGCTTCCGGGGGCCGATCCTGACCAGCGCGGCCACGGCCCGGCTGGCCGGGATCGTGTTGCGCGACAGCGCGCGGCTCCAGATGGAGGCGGCCCGGCACGCGAACGAACACGGCTGGTCGAAGCACCGCCCGGCCAAGCCGCTGTACGACGACTCCGACGTCGAGAAGACGCTCGCGTTCTTCGACCCGGTGCCGGTGGGCGCCGAGGTGGAGGTCATGGCCGGGACCAGGCTCCGGCTGCACCACGGAGGCCACATCCTGGGCTCGGCGTGGGCGCACCTGACCCTGGAGGACGGGCACGCCCTGGCGGTCTCCGGCGACCTCGGTCGGCCCGGCCACCCGCTGCTGCTGCCGCCCGAGCCGTTCTCGGGTGCGGACGTGCTGCTGCTGGAGTCCACGTACGGCGACCGGCGGCACGACCAGGCGTCCGCGAGGTCGGAATTCGCCGCCGTGATCGCACGGGCCCTCGCCCGGGGCGGCACCGTCGTCATCCCCGCCTTCGCGATCGACCGCACCGAAGTCGTCCTGCACGAGCTGACCCGGCTGCGCGAGACCGGCGTCCTGCCGCGGTCGGTCCCGGTGTACGTGGACAGTCCGATGGCCCTGGCCGCGCTCGACGTGTACCGGGAGGCGGTGCGACAGGGCTCCGCGGAGCTTCGGCCGGAGATCCTCGCCGAGGGCGAGGCGGCGCTGAGGCCGGAGCCGTTCCTCGCCGCACGGACGGTGCAGGAGTCCATCGAGATCAACCACGTCGAGGGTCCCGCCGTGATCGTCTCCTCGGCCGGCATGGCCACCGGCGGCCGGGTCCTGCACCATCTGCGCAGGTTGCTCCCCGATCCCCGCAACGCCGTCGTGGTGGTCGGCTTCGCCGCGGCCGGCACCCGCGCACGGGACCTGGTGGACGGGGTGCGCACGCTGAAGATGTTCGGCGAGTACGTCCCCGTACGGGCCGAGGTGGCCGACGTTCCGCACTTCTCGGCCCATGCCGATGCGGAGCAGATCGTCGACTGGCTGCGCGGCGCTCCTCCGCCGCACACCACCTACCTGGTGCACGGCGAACCGACCGCGTCCGTCGCCCTGCGCGACCGCATCGACCACGAATTGGGCTGGACGGCCGTCGTCCCGCGCTCCGGCGAGGCCGTCCTCGTCCGTTGACCCGGGCCGTTCGGACCCCGGAGGTGCCCTGCGCGGCCCTCCCGGCGTCCGGCCCGGTACAGGACGCTGGGGGAAAGAGGAGCAGGAGGACAGGAGCGGGCCATGAGCGACCAGCCGTTCACCGTCGCCGACGTGATGACCAAGAGGGTCGTCGCCGTCCAGCCCGGGGCGGAGTTCAAGGAGATCGTCGCCGCCATGGAGCGGTGGGGGGTGACCGCGGTACCGGTCATCGAGGGCGAAGGCCGTGTGGTCGGGGTGGTTTCCGAGGCGGACCTGCTCCTCAAGGAGGAGTTCCACGACCACCGCCCCGGCCTCGTGGAGCAGTTGCACCGGGGGAAGGCCACGGCCAAGGCCGGCTCTCGCCGGGCCGAGGACCTGATGACCTCGCCCGCCGTCACCGTCGATCCGGGTGCGTCCCTTCCCCGGGCGGCCCGTCTCATGGCCGCCCGTCGGGTCAAGCGGCTGCCGGTCGTGGACGCGAGCGGCACCATCCAGGGGATCGTCAGCAGGGCCGACCTCCTCAAGGTCTTCCTCCGTACGGACGAGGACCTCGCCGCCGAGGTGCGGCGCGAGGTCGTCGAGCACCTGTTTCCCCTCTCCCACCGGCAGGTGGAGGTCCGTGTCGACGGCGGTGTCGTGACCCTGTCCGGCGAGATCCGCGACACGGCGCGCGTGCCGCTCGCGGTCCGCCTCACCCGGGCCGTCGAAGGGGTCGTGGACGTGCGGTGCGAGCTCACCGCCGAGGACCGGACATAGCCTGGGCCGGCACCGCTGCTCCCGGGCCGGTGGGGACGGGCAGGGGTGACGAGAAGAGAGGATGGCGAGCGATGAGGCACCGCAGCGTCGCGGATCTGATGACCCCCACGGCCGTCAGCGTCCTTCCGGGGACGACGTTCAAGGAGATCGCCCGGCTCCTGGACGAGTTCGACATCACCGCCGTGTGCGTGGTGGACGGGGCGAACCGTCCCCTGGGCGTGGTCTCGGAAGCGGACCTCGTGCGCCGCCGCTCGGCCGGTGCCGGACCCGACACGGCGGGCGCGCTCATGACGAGTCCCGCCGTGGTCGCCCGGCCCGACTGGAGCGCGGTGCGCGCCGCCCGGGTGATGGACCGCGCCAAGGTCAAGCGCTTGCCCGTGGTCGACGACGACGGACGGCTCGTGGGCGTCCTCAGCCGCAGCGACCTCGTGCAGTTGTTCCTGCGCCGGGACCGGGCGATCCAGGAGGAGATCGTCGAGGACGTCATCACCCACACCCTGGGGCTGAGCCCTTCCGCACTGTCGGTGGAGGTCGTGGACGGCAAGGTCACGCTCAGCGGCACGGTCGACCGCCGTGGCATCGTGCCCGTGCTCCTCAGGCTCTGCAACAGCGTCGACGGCGTCGTGGGGGTCGTCGACCGACTCGCGTACGGCGACGAGGAACCGACGAGGAAGTGACGACCATGAACACCCCGAGCATCCCGTCCGCTCCCGTGGCGGTGACGGCCGAACTCGACGGCCGGCTGTCCCGCTGGCTCTGGTTGGTCAAGTGGATCCTGGTGATTCCGCACTGGATCGTGCTGTTCTTCCTCTGGATCGCGTTCTTCGTGGTGACGGTGATCGCCTTCTTCGCCATCCTCTTCACCGAGCGCTACCCGCGGGCCCTCTTCGACTTCAACCTCGGGGTGCTCCGGTGGTCCTGGCGCGTCGCGTACTACGCGTACGGAGCCCTCGGGACCGACCGCTACCCGCCCTTCAGCCTGGGGCCCGAACCGGACTATCCGGCACGGCTCGACATCGCCTACCCGAAGCGGCTGTCCCGCTCGCTGGTCCTGGTCAAGTGGTGGTTGCTCGCCGTCCCCCACTACCTGGTGCTCGTCTTCCTCACCGGAGGCATGCGCGGCGGCTGGTGGAGCGGCGGCCTGATCACCCTGCTCGCGCTCATCGCCGGCTTCGCCGTGGCCTTCACCGAGCGGTATCCGCGCGACCTGTTCGACCTGGTCGTCGGGTTGAACCGCTGGGTCCTGCGGGTCGCCGCCTACGCGAGCCTGATGACGGACGTCTACCCGCCCTTCCGCCTCGACCAGGGCGGCGCGGAACCGGCCTCCGGCGACTCCCGCTGAGGGCTTCGCCGTTCCGGGGCGGGACGGTCGTCCTGCTCCGGGACGGGACGGTCAGCCGATTCCGGGGCGGGACGGTCAGCCGATTCCGGGGCGGGGCGGTCACTCGTCATCGCCCTCCGGCGGTCCGCCCGGCCTCCGGAGCCGTCCCGACCACTCGGGTTCGACCTGCTCCCACTCCTGTTCCCAGGCCGCGAACCGACGGGTTCGGGCACTCCTGCCGGCCAGGACGAGCAGGCCCGCTCCGGCCGCTCCGACGGCGGCCGTGGCCAGGCTTCCGCCCAGGAGCGAGGTCAGTGCGCGGTCGGCAGTACCGCCCGGGGGCCGGGCAGGGGTGCCCGTGTCGTCGACCCAGATGGTCACGGTGTGCTCGGGGGGCGTCCCGGCGGGGACGTGGATCGACCCGGACCGGCGGACGTTCTCGGGGTACTGCCAGACCGCCGGTGCGACGGCCCTCGGGGCCGCGCCGTAGCGGGCGGTGGCGGGCGGGGCCTCGGCCGGCCCCGTGGTGGTGGCCGAGACCTGGTGGCGGTGGAGGGCGAGTTCACGGTCGGTCCTGGCCCCGGTGTTCCACAGGCTCACGGCGGCGACGGCGCCGCACGCCAGGGCGATCACCAGGACCAGGACCAGTGCGACGCGCCCGCCGGGAACCCTCCCGGACGGAATGCGTCCCGGGTCCGGCGGCGTGTGACGGTGCATGACACACCTCCGGGTGGATCGGCCGGCGGGACCGTGTCGCCGGTCAGCTCGTGGTGCCGAGGTCGGTCCCGATGTGATGGGCCCACTCCTGGATCCGTGCCGGGTTCCGGAAGTCCCCGCCCTTGCCGTGACGGACCATGGACCGGGCGATCAGGTCGGGGTTGTCGGCGGTCACGGCACCGCCGAAGGTGATGTGCTCCCGCGCGCCGAGCCGTTTCATCCGCCGGGCGACGCCGCGCACGGGTGGGATGTCGTGCCGTTCGGCCGAGTCGTCGACGGGACCGCTGCTGAACAACCAGACCGGTCGTCGGCGGAGTTGCTCGGCGTTGCGCCGGGCGCAGCGACGCGCCTTGCCGTTCCACCGGCCCGCGTAGAGGGCTCCGCCGAGGACGACGCCGTCGTAGCCGCTGACGTCGCTGACGGTGTCGGCCGGCAGGACGACGGCGTCGATGCCGTCGGCCTGGAGCGTCCGGCCTATCTCGTCGGCTATTCCCTTGGTCGCGCCGTGCTTGCTGCCGTAGGCGACCAGGACCCGCTTGCGGTTCATGCCCGTTCGCCTCCGCTCGTGGTGTCGATGCGCTTCACCGGAATGCTCCGTCCGGTCGTGGCCGTCTCGTCCGGCATCGGGATGCGCACGGTGAGGATGCCGTCCGCGTACGACGCCTCGACGTCGTCGGCGGGGATCGTGGCCGGGAGCCGGACGGTCCTGCGGAACGATCCGTAGCGGAACTCCGAGTGCTCCTTGTCCTCCGTGCTCTCGCCGTGCTCCGCGCTCACCGTGATGAGGTTGTCGTCGACGGTGATGGAGATGTCGTGCTCGGGGTCCATTCCCGGGAGCTCGGCCCGGAGCACGTACGCGCCGTCGCCGCTGCTCACCTCGACGGGAATGGAGTGGGCCGCCGCGCCGGGCCGCCACCCGGGCAGCCCGGGGAACTCCCTGCCGAACCAGTCGTTGAAGTCCGGGAAGAGGCTGTGCCTGCGCTCCACCTTGCCTGTGGTCATCGTTCTGCTCCTCGTGTGCGGGGCCCCGGCGGGTCGCCACGGGTCCGGGTCGGTGAGGACGGCCACCGGGGCCTGGATGCCGTCAGCAGCAGATCTCCTCGACGAAGTGCCCCACCCGTTCTTCCGGGAGGTGGCGGGCCAGGTCTGCCTCGCTGATCATGCCGATCAGGCGGTGGTCCTCGATCACGGGCAGCCGCCGGATGCGGTGGTCCTGCATGGTGCGGAGCACCTGTTCGCTGTCCGCGTCGGCGGCCACGGTGATCGGCTTGCCCTGGGCGAGGTGCCCCGCGGTCATCCGCGCCGGGTCCTTGCCCTTGGCCAGACACTTCACCACGATGTCCCGGTCGGTGATGATGCCGTGGAGCCGGTTGTCCGGCCCGCAGATGGGCAGTGCGCCGACGTCCAGTTCGCTCATGCGGCGTGCGGCGTCCACCAGGGTCTCGTTCTCCTGCACACAGCTCGCACCGGTGTGCATGATGTCCCTCGCCGTGGTCATGGTCTCGTTCTCCTTTCCGCCCCCCTGTTGGTCGTCCCGGTCCAAGCACTGCGGTTCAGAGGAAGAGCGCCGACACCCGGACGGTCTGGACCGGACGGCCGGGTCGCCCGGCCGGCGCCTCCGGGAACCGTTGGCGGGTCCCGCCCCGCCCGGACGACGGGTCTCCCCCGGGCGTCCGTCGCCCGCGCCGGGCCGGCGGCTCGGCGTCCCGGACGACCCGGTGCCGTGTCTTCCTGGGCATGGTCACTCCTCCTTCCGTACGGGGGCGTTCCCCCGCGTCGACTCGGCCCGGGCCACGTGCCCCTTGACCGCGGCGAAGCTGTCCGGTGCCACCGAGATCGAGTCGAGTCCGGCATCGACCAGGATCGCGGTGAACGCCGGGTCATCGCTGGGCCGTTGCCCGCAGAGCCCGACCGGACGGCCGGCCTCGTGGGCCCGGGCGACGAGGGTCCTGATGCTGCGGACGACGGCCGGGTCCCGCTCGTCGAAGACGTGGGCGAGGGCTTCTGAGTCCCGGTCGACGCCGAGGGTGAGCTGGGTCAGGTCGTTGCTGCCGATCGAGAACCCGTCGAAGCGTTCGGCGAACTCACGGGCCAGGACGACGTTGGACGGTATCTCGGCCATGACGTAGACCCGGAGCCCGTTCTCGCCGCGCACCAGCCCTTCTCCGGCCATCACCGCGAGCACGCGGTCGGCCTCGTCGAGGGTGCGGCAGAAGGGAATCATGACGATCACGTTCGTCAGTCCCATCCCGTCGCGCACCCGACGCAGCGCGCGGCATTCGAGGGCGAAGCCCTCGCGGTAACCGTCGCTGTAGTACCGGCTCGCCCCGCGCCAACCGATCATGGGATTGGCCTCGTCCGGTTCGAACGGGCGGCCTCCCAGGAGTTTGGCGTACTCGTTGGTCTTGAAGTCGCTGGTGCGCACGACGACGGGTGCCGGCCAACGCGAGGCGGCGATGCGGGCGATGCCGTGGGCCAGCCGGTCCACGAAGTACTGTCCGCGGTCGCGCCGCCCTTCGGTGATCCGCTCGACGAGCTTTCGGTCCTGCGCGTCGAGCCGCTCCGGGTGCAACAGGGCCATCGGGTGGACCTTCACCTGGTGGGCGACGACGAACTCCAGGCGAGCGAGCCCCACGCCGTCGGCGGGCAGCCGCCACCAGCGGAACGCGGCCGAGGGGTCGGCGAGGTTCAGCATCACCCGGGTCCTGGTGGCGGGCAGTTCCGCGAGGTCGGTCAGGGTCTCCTCGTAGGGCAGCAGGCCGTCGTAGACGCGTCCGCTGTCTCCTTCGGCGCAGGAGACCGTCACCTCTCGGCCCGCCCGCAGGATCCGGGTGCCGTCTCCGGTGCCCACCACGGCGGGGACGCCGAGCTCACGGCTGACGATGGCCGCGTGGGACGTCCGGCCGCCGTGGTCGGTGACGATGGCCGCGGCCCGTTTCATGACGGGCTCCCAGTCCGGGTCGGTGACGGAGGTGACCAGGACGCCCCCCGGTGGGAACCGGTCGAGGTCCACGGGGGCGTCCAGCGCGACCACCGGGCCCTGGCCGATCGCCTCGCCGACGGCGATGCCCTCGACGAGCGGTTCCCCCGGAGCGGTGGTGAGCCGGCAGCGGGTGAGCGTCGCACCGCGACGTCGCGACTGCACCGTTTCGGGGCGGGCCTGGACGATCCAGAGCTCGCCCGTGCGACCGTCCTTGGCCCACTCGACATCCATCGGGCAGCCGTAGTGCTCCTCCAGGGCGACCGCCCAGCCGGCCAGCGCACGGACCTCCGCATCGTCAAGGACCCGTTGGTTCCGCTCCTCGGCGGGGGTGTCCACGGTGCGCGTCGACCCGGTGTCCGCGTAGACGGTCTTGAGCCGCTTGCTGCCGATACGGACGTCGATCACGGGGTCGAGGCGGGGGTCCTTGGCACTCGGCTTGAAGACCGTGTACTCATCGGGGTCGACCCGTCCGCTGACCACGGTCTCCCCCAGGCCCCAGGCGGCACTCACCACGACCACGTCGGGGAAGCCGCTCTCCGGGTCGAGGGTGAAGGCGACCCCGGCGCCGGCGAGGTCGGAGCGGACCATCAGTTGGACGCCGACGGACAGGGCGACGGCGAGGTGGTCGTAGCCCGTCCGCTCGCGGTAGTCGATCGCCCGGTCGGTGAACAGCGAGGCGTAGCAGCGGGTGCAGGCGTCCAGCAGGGCATCGGCACCACGGACGTTCAGATAGGTCTCCTGCTGTCCGGCGAAGCTCGCCTCGGGCAGGTCCTCGGCCGTCGCACTGCTGCGCACGGCCACTTCGGGGTCCTCCCGCCCTGCTTCCCGGGCCAGCTGGCGGTACGCCGTGAGGACCGCGTCCTGCAGGGCTGCGGGCAGCGGTTCGGCGAGGAAGAGGGACCGCATGGCCGCCCCGACCTCGTCGAGTCGGGCACCCGCGTGCAGCCGGTCGATCTGTGCCGCGACGCGGCGACGGAGGTCGTGGGAGTCGAGCAGTTCCCCGTACGCGTCCGCGGTGGTGGCGAAGCCCGGGGGGACCCGGATGCCGGCGGCGCCGAGCCGGTTGGTCATCTCTCCCAGTGAGGCGTTCTTGCCGCCCACGCGGCTCACGTCGTCCCGTCCCAACTCGGTGAACGGGAGGACGCGGGGAGCCCGTTCCTTCGTTTCCCTACTCGTCTCCATGGTGCTCCGGCCTCCTCCATGCGGCCGGGGCCGGGCGGCCGGGTCGCCGGGGGTGGGGGGTCAGGGGGTCGATCGGGGTGCACCGCATGGGTCCTCACCTCTCCGAGGGTTCGGCGGAACGGCCGGCGGGGTCTTGCTCCCCGACCCCGCGCCGTGCCGTGTCGGGGTCGGCCGGGGCGCCCCGGCCCTGGCCGGGCCCTCCGGCCGGCGGCCGGCCGCCCCGCCGTCCTTCCCGCTCCGGGAGCGGCGCGACGACCACCGGGCACTCGGCGCGGTGCACCAGGCCGTGGACCGTCGAGCCGAGGCGCATGCCCGCGTAGCCTCCGCGCCCCCGGCGCCCGATGACCAGGGCGAGGGCTTCCCGGGAAGCGTGGGCCAGCTGCTCGACCGGGTGTCCCCGCAGGACCTCTCCGGTGATGCGGACGTCCGGGTACTGCTCCGCCCAGCCCGCGACGGCCTCGGACAACAGGCGCCGGCGCTCGGCCGCGCCTTCCTCCTCACCGCCGTGCGGGCGGAGGGAGCGGGGCCAGACCCAGACCGCGCGCAGGTGGGCTTCGCGCAGGCTGGCCTCCCGGACCGCGAACGAAACGGCTTCCCGGCACCCCTCGCTGCCGTCCACTCCGACGACGAGGGTCGGCGGGTGGGTGGCGGTGTGCTCCGGGGACCGGACCACGACGACGGGGCAATCGGCGTGGGCGGTCAGCGGCACGACCACCGATCCCTCGCTCAGCAGCTCGGCCGCCGGACCGAGGCGGCGCGATCCCACGACGACGAGTGCGGCGTGCGCGCTCCCCTCCCGCAGCACCGCGGCCGGTGCCCCCGCCACGAGTTCCGTCGTGGTCCGCAGTCCGGGGTGCAGGTCCCGTACGAGGTCCTCGGCATTGGCGAGGGCGGACTCGGCGCGGATCCGGAGGGCGCCGTGATGGGCGAGCGCGTCGTACCAGAACCGCTCGTGCACGGGTGGGACGGCGACCACCAGCCGCAGGCGGAGTCCGCGGCGCGCGGCCTCGTCGGCGGCCCAGATCAGTGCCGAAACCGAAAGGTCGCGGGGATCGACGCCCGCCAGCACGTCGTTCATTTCTCCTCGCCCGGGTGGACGAAGGCGGTCGGGACGATCTCGACCGGGCAGTGCGCGTGGTGGATCAGGGTGTGCGCGACGCGTCCCAGGGAGGGCCCGACCCCCAGCGGGCGGTGATCACGGCCCATCACGATCAGGTCGGTGCGGCTGCTCGCCTCGATCAGGATGCCGGGCGTGCTCGTCCCCGTCTCCAGGTGGTGCCCCACGATGAGCCCCGGGTACGCGTCACGGACGCGGTCGGCGAGCTCCTTCACCTCGTGGACGCGCTGCCGGGCGATCCCGTCGAGGTCGTCGAGCATGGTCGCGACGCTTCCGACGTGGGCCAGCACGTTCCAGACGCTCACGATGCGCAGGGCCGCCTTGCGGGCCTCGGCCTCCGCCGCCGCGAGGAGCAACCACCCCAGGTCCTCCGCGTCGTGCACGGCCGCGGTCACGGAGCCCGTGTCGGGACGCTCACCCTCCCCCCGCACGACGATCACCGGCACCTCTGCCCGGGCCGCCACGCCCAGTCCCACGGAACCCAGCATCAGGGAGGAGAAACCGCCGAGTCCACGGTGCCCCACCACGATCGTCCCCCGACGGCCGGCGGCGGAACGGAGACCCGCGACCGGCTCCTGACGGCTCAGCTCCTTGGTGACGGCAAGGTCCGGGAACCGTTCCTGCACCGCGCTCACGGTGTCGTTCAGCAGGTCCCGGCCGGCTTCGCGGACCGCCTGGAGCGTCTCGGCCGTGGCGTAGAGGGCCCGGCGGTCGGTGTCTGCGGCGTGCACCAGGTGCAAGGCCCGGCCCCGGCGGTCCGCCTCGTCGGCGGCCCAGAGCGCGGCCGTGCGCGCGGCGGGTGACCCGTCGACCCCCACGACGACGGCGCCGAGCTCCGGTCGAACGGGGATCTCGGTGTTCATGGCTCCACCTCCGCGGTACGCCCGGGGCTCGGGAGCACTCCCGAGGCGACACCTCCACGCTGACACCGCTACGGCCCTCCCCGGGATGGGCCGTTCGGTCCCCATCGCGACCTGCCCGGCCCTGCTGACGCGTGCAGGAGCGGCGACACCCTGGGGTCCTGGACGTCCCCGCCGGTCCGAACCCCGGACGGAGGGGACCCGCGTGAGGAGGAGCGCCATGACAGCGCAGGTCACCGTCGGCCTGGACGGCTCCGCAGAAAGCCTCGCCGCGACACGATGGGCGGCGGGGGAGGCGGTGCTGCGCGAGGTGCCCCTCAGGCTGGTGCACGTGGAGGAATGGCCGAACACTCCGGAAGTACCGCTTCCGTACGCCCGCACCCAGGCCGAACGGGCAGCCGAGCTGTTGCAGGAAGAGGCGGACCGCGCCCGGAAGGACCATCCCGACCTCGACGTCCGCGTCGAACGGGCCCACGGCCGGGCGGCCGAGGAACTGACGGCCGCGGCGGACGAATCCGACCTCACCGTCCTCGGTTCGCGGGGGCTCGGCGGCGTCCTCGGCTTCGTCGTCGGCTCGGTGTCGCTCGCCGTCGTCGGCGCGGCTCGACAACCCGTCGTCCTGGTGCGGGCGGAGGACGACCGGGCGGCCCCCGAGGGCGGGATCGTGGTCGGGGTGGACGTCTCCCACCCGTGCGAGGCCCTGCTCGCGTTCTCGTTCACCGAAGCCGCCCGCAGGAATCTGCCGCTGCGCTTCCTGTACAGCTGGACGCTTCCCGCCTCGTACGGCCATGCGGCCGTCATGGACCCGGGCATCGGGGAGGAGCTGGGCAACCGCCTCCTCGGCGGCCTCGACGACCTGCTGGCACCGTGGCGGAAGCGGTACGGGGGCGTGGACGCGACCGCCAAGGCGGTGGTGGGCTCGGCCGCGTACCAGTTGGTCGCGGCGGCTCGGGACGCACACCTCGTGGTCGTCGGACGCCGGAACCGCAAGGTCCCCCTGGGGCCGCACCTGGGCCATGTGACGCACGCGGTCATCCACCACAGTCCCGCCCCCGTCACGATCGTCCCCCTGCCGTGAGCGCGACGGGACCGTACGGAGGACCGTGAGCGCGACGGGACCGCACGGAGGGAAGACGCCCGTGTCTGCGGCGTCAGCGTCTCGGACGGCTCCCACCGGTTCGTTCCGGACGGTTCGTTTCGGACGGTTCGTTTCGGACTGCTCCACCGGTTCCCCGGTGGGACCGGCTTCCGAGGACCGGACGGGCCCGGTGCCGAGGACTTCGGGGTCAACTCCCCGAGCCGGTCCTCGCCGCGCCTTCCGCACCGCCGCCCGGCTGCCCGGGGGACGTGCCCGGCGCGCCCGGCACCAGGATCCGTCGTCCGGTCACCCGACGCGGTGAGAGCGTCACCACGGTCTCCCGCCCCTCCCCCGCCCACGGCGTCGAACGGACGGCGTCCTTGATCCTCTGCGCGGCGGCCTCGTCCGACACCGTGCGCGCCGGCCCGACCACGAGCACGCTCCACCCCTGGCTGAAGGCCTCGTCCAGGTGGTCCTCCTCGAAGGCGACCTCCGCGCCGGACCTCGAGGCACGGGCCAGGGACGAGTCGGCGGCGGTCATGAAGGCGATCTCCCCGTCGATGACCTGATAGTTCACGGGAAACAGCGCCAGCCCGTCCTTCCCTTCGACGGCGACCCGGCCGACGCCGTGGTCATCGAGCAGTGCCCAGCACTCGGCCTCGCCCATCTCTTCCATCCGTGCCCGGTAGCCGGCGGTCGCCCCACCGGACGCGAGGTCCGCCGTGTACCCGGTGAGGTCCTGGACCGTGGTCTCCAGGGCGTTCGCGAGGCGGACCAGGAACTCGATTCCCGGCGTGGGCAGCCGCTCCTCCACATAGGCGATGTAGCCGGGCGTGGAGCCGGCGCGCGCCGCCACCTCGTCCCAGGTCAGGCCCAACTGGGTGCGGCGCGCGGCCACCCGGCGGCCCAGGTCGCTCGCGGCGTGCGAGGGGTGCGGGGTGTGCCGGTCATCGGCCCTGTTCATCGTTGCTCTCCTTCCGTGGGCGCCGGAAGCCGCCGGGGTACGACGGCAACCGGGCACGAGGCGTGGTGCAGGGCGCGGTGGGCGACCCTGCCGAGCTCAAGTCCGAGGAATCCGTCCCTGCGCCGGGCTCCGACGACCAACAGGTCGGCAGCGGCGGAACGCTCGGTGAGCACCTTGTGCGCGGGGCCTTCGAGCGTGCTCCTGCGCAGGCGCACCCGGGGATGTTCCGCGGCCGGGGCAGCGAGTGCTTCCTCCAGCAGGGCGGAGGAGCGTTCCGCGGAGCGGGCTCCTCCGCCGCCCTTGAGCAGGGGATGGGCGCGCGGCTCGTGGGCCGGGCGTCGCCAGGCGCTGACCACGTCGAGTTCGGCGTCCCGGACCGCCGCCTCGCGGAAGGCGAACCGTACGGCCGGCGCGTCCACGTCGTGCTCTCCGACGCCGAGCAGAACGCGCCCGTGGCGTGCTTCCAGGGCGTACCGGTCCCCCCGGACCACGACGACCGGGCAGCGGGAGCGGGCGGCCACCAGGAGGCTGACGGATCCCAGCAGGAGGTCCGCGAACTCACCGCGGCCCCGGGAGCCGACGACGAGGAGCGTTCCCTCCGGGCCCGCGTCGAGCAGTGCGCGGGACGCGTCCTCGGCCCGGACGTCCGTGGTGACCGCGAGGTCGGGGGCTCGTCTCCGGGCGCGTTCCGCCGCGGTGGCGGCGATGTTCTCGGCGAGGACCCGGCCCGAGGGGCGAGCCGTGCTCCAGGTCGGTGCGACTCCTTCGTACCGCTCCCAGAGCGAGGCGTGCACGATGTGCAGGGGGAGGTCGTGCCGTACCGCCTCGTCGACGGCCCAGTCCACGGCCGCGAGGCTGGCGTCGGACCCGTCGACCCCCACCACCAGGGGCAGCTCCATCCGGCCCACCGCCTTTCCGGGTCACAGGGCGACCTCCTGCCACGCTCGCACCACGCGGAGCTCGGAAGCTAGGGCCGATCGGTCCAGGACGCGGCCCGCCCGGACCGGGCGCGGGAAGCGGGGCACGGAAAGGGGGCCGGGCAGCAGGCTCCCGGGACGGCGCCGACGCCGTTCGGATGCGGAGCTGCCCCGTTCGGCCCTTGTCGTCCCGGGGCGGGCGGCGGCACCCTCGCATCGACGGACGGGAGCACAGGAGTACGGGAGGCCCGTCATGAAGCATCCACGTACCGTCGACGACGTGATGACCCATGCGGTGGTCTCCGCCAGGCTCGACGCACCGGTCAAGGAGATCGTCCGGTCCATGCGGCGCTGGGGCGTGAGCGCCGTTCCCGTGCTGTCGGCCGAGGGGCGGGTGGTCGGCGTGGTGTCCGAGGCGGACGTGCTCGAAAAGCTCCCGGGCGGGGAGCCGAACGGTGCCGGAGCAGTGACGGCGGGCGGGCTGATGTCGGCCCCGGCCGTGACCGTTCCCCGTGGTGCCACGCTCGCCGGGGCAGCGAGGCTGATGGGGCGGGGGCGTCTCAAGCGGCTTCCCGTGGTGGACGAGGACGGGCGCCCGGTCGGTGTGGTCAGCAGGGGCGACCTGCTGAAGGTCTACCTCCGCTCCGACGCCGATCTCGCGGAGGACGTGCGCCACGAACTCCTCACACATCTGCTGCCCCGGGGCGATGCCGCGCTCGTTGTCCGGGTCGTGGACGGCTCGGTGACGCTCGCCGGGCGTCTGCCACAGTCCGTTCCTGCCGAACTGGCCCTGCGCCTGACCCGGGCCGTGCCCGGTGTGGTGGACGCGGTGGCGGAGTTCACGGCCGCCTAGGAGCGTGGGCCGGTAACGGACCGACTTCCGTCGAGGCCGGAGCGCGGAGCCTTGGGCTGACCTAGGCTGCGGGGCATGAATCGGGCCGTGACCAGCGGTGTGACCGCTGAGCCAACCATCCTTGACGCCATGGAGCTGACGTCCGATCCGGAGCTGGAGGTCCGGTTCGTGGAATCGGCCCACCGGATCCTGGCGGACCTGGTCAGTGGAGGTGCTGCGCTGGGCTGGGTCGAACCGCCCTCGCGGGATGAGGTGGCGGATCTCCTCGGCCGCGTCATCTCTGCGGTGCAGGCCGGAGATGCGGCCTTGCGGGCCGCTTACCTCGACCGTCGGCTTGTCGGGTTGGGGTACTGGCTGCGCTACGCCCGCCCGACCCATCGGCCACACGCCGATCTTGAGAAGATCGCGGTGGATGCTGCTGCTCACGGTCGTGGTATCGGCCGGGCGCTGACCGCTGCCTTGATCGCTGATGCCCGGGAGACGGGTATCGAGGTCCTCACTCTGGACGCCCGCGGCGACAACACCCATGCCCTGCACCTCTACTGGTCGCTGGGCTTCACCGAATACGGCCGTCTGCCCGACTTCGTCGCCGTCGGCGAACACCGCTACGACAAGGTCTTCTCCATGCTGGACTTCCGTCAGCAAAGCTGACCACGACCACGCACGAGACGCCGGCGGACGACCCGCCGGCGTCTCGCGGCCTTTCACGCGAGACGATCTCGACATGCATGGTGGGGACGGACCGTTCGAGGCCGAGCCGGTCGAGAGGAAACGGTCCGGAGGCCGTCCGGAGGCGGTCCGGAGGCGGTGGACAAGACGTTTCGAACCTTCGACCCGCACCGGATCCTGCTGCTGCCTCCGTCGCTGGACGACTGGCTGCCCGAGGATCACCCCGCCCGGTTCGTTGCCGACCCGGTCGACGCCGGCCATTGCTCCGGGGCCAATCCCGACGCCGCGAGGCGCCGGCAACTGGTCTGCGGCACCGACACGTCCATATCCACCGGGCGCCTGGCACACGACGAACAGGTCCCGCCGCACCGCGTGGGCGGATGCCAGCGAACGCCACGCTGAAGGACCGGATGGCCCGCAAGCTGCGGACCAAGCCCGGCGAGGCCGCCCACAGTCGCCGAAAAGCCATCGGCGAACCCGTCTTCGGTCAGATCATGACCCGCCGGAACGGCCGCCGGCTCCTCCTGCGCGGCGAAGACGGCGCCCGCAGCGAGCGGCGCCTGCCACAACCTCCGCAAGGTCTTCGGACACACAAGAACCGCCGGACTCGCCGCCGTGGTCGGCTGACCGGCTCGGCCCGGCCCCGTCGCGGCCCGACCAGGCCGCACACCTGACGGACAGACCCACCCCGGCCTCACAAGCCGAGACCGGACGACCGCGGCTGATCCCACCACTCACGGCCACTCGGCCAGCTGCTGTCACCGACCCGCGCTCCTGGTGGCCCGCGTGCCGTGCGGCGCGAAGTGTTGGACCCGCGCGTCCGGGCCCGGGAAGACCAGCGTGACCCGGCCGGTGTCCGACCAACGGACGTCGAAGGGCGGGGTGCCGTCGGCATGGTGCAGCCCGACGACCTCGCCGTCACGCCCCTCGTCGCCGACCGTGGCGCCACCGACGATCAGCCGATCTCCGACACGGGCCCACAGCCCCGCCGGGTGTTCCTCCCGGCCGGCTCGATCCCCTTCCCGGTCCTGCCGGGTTCCGGTCGTGGTCATGGCCCCTCGCCTCCTGGGAACCGCGCTTCCCTCCAGCGTGCGTCCGAACGGTCGTCCTCCATAGGGGCCAACAGTCCCCGAAGGGGACCGTTCGGCACTGCCCCGGGCCGGGTCCCGCACAGCAGGGTGAGAGCTACCGGGGCCACGGCGTCCCGGGAAGGAGGACCGTCATGCAGCACCGCACGGTTTTCGAGGTGATGACGCACGACGTGGTCACCGCCTCCCCGACGACTCCGTTCAAGGAGATCGCCCGGCTCTTCGCCGATCACGACGTCTCCGCGGTGCCGGTCGTCGACGCGGAGCGACGCGTCGTCGGCGTGGTCTCGGAGGCCGATCTGCTGCGGTCCACCGCCGAGCTCCCCGACCTGGAGGGCCGCTGGACGGGCGTCCGCCTGCTGTCCCGGGAACGGGGACTGCCCGATGCCGAGACGGCCGCCCAGTTGATGACCTCGCCGGCCGTCACCGCCCAGGCGAACTGGAACCTCGTCGAGACGGCCCGGACGATGCAGCGCAAGGGGGTGAAGCGGCTCCCCGTCACGGACGAGACCGGTCGACTCGTCGGCGTCATCAGCCGCAGTGACCTGTTGCGGCCCTTCCTCCGCGGTGACGCGGCCATCCGCGACGAGATCGAGCACGACGTCCTGGCCGGCACCCTGCGCCTCGCCCCCGACACGATCCGCGTGGACGTCGACGACGGCGTCGTCACTCTGACGGGCCGGGTCGAGGAGCGCGCGGACATCCCCGTGATCGTCCGGCTCTGTCGCTCGGTCGACGGAGTCGTCGCCCTGCACCCATCGATCGAGTACGCCTACGACAACCTCGCGCTCGACGTGGAACCGCCCCGATGAACGCCCCTCGGGTGCGGTGGCAGGCCCCGGTCGTCCCCGACCAGGATGGAGAGGTGACCGGGTGCGCCCCACCGGTCCTCGGCCCCGAGGAAGGCCGCCCCGTCCGCCTGGCGGACGGGGCCACGGCGTCCGCGCACGGAAGGAGAGGGTGATGCGTCACCGCAGGATCGACCGGCTGATGACCCGCGAGGTGGTGAGCGTCCGTGGCGACACCCCGTTCAAGGAGGTCGTCCGCACGCTCTCGCAGCACCGGGTGACCGCGGTTCCCGTCCTGGACGGGAAGGGCCGCGTGGTCGGGGTCGTCTCGGAGGGTGATCTGTTGCGCAAGACGGCCGACCAGGCCGCCGCGCCGGACGGCCTGCCGGCCGTTCCCGACCTGGAGGCGTGGGAGCGGGCGAAGGCGGAGGGGACGCGGGCCGAAGAGCTGATGTCCGCGCCCGCGGTGTGCGCCCGTCCGGACTGGACCGCGGCGGAAGCGGCACGGCTGATGGAGGTCCAAGGCGTCAAGCGCCTCGTCGTCGTCGACGACGAGGACCGGCTGGTGGGCATCGTCAGCCGTCGGGACCTGCTGGGCGTCTTCCTCCGCTCGGACGAGGACATCCGTCGGGAGATCGTCGAGGACGTGCTCGGCGCGACGCTGCGGATCGATCCGTCAGCCGTGGCCGTCGAGGTGCGCGACGGGCGGGTGGAGCTCAGCGGTGCATTGCCCTTCCGGGGCATGATCCCGGCGATCGAGCGCATGTCCGCGACCGTCGACGGCGTGGTGTCGGTCTCCGCCACCCGTCTGGCGTACGACGTGGACGACACCCGACGAGGAGGTGCACGGTCATGACGCGGAGCATCGTGGTCGGCCTGGACGGTACGGACCAGGCGGAGGCCGCTGCGGAGTGGGCCGCGGAGGAAGCGCTGTTGCGGGGCACCGGCGTCCATCTGGTGTACGCGAAGGAGCCGGTCTCCGAGGCCGTTCTGTCGCTCGTGGCGCACGAGTCCGAGGACACGTGGGCGGAGGAGTTGTTGACGCGCACGGCCGGTGAGCTGCACGAGCACCATCCCGGTCTGTCGGTGACCACCCGGGTGCTGCCGATGGGTCCCGTGCCGGGGCTCGTCGGCGCGTCCGAGGACGCCGAACTGCTGGTCCTCGGCTCGCGGGCGCTCGGCGCCGTGGCCGGCTATCTGGTCGGCTCGGTCGGCCTGACGGTCGCCGGTGCCGCCGAGCGGCCCGTCGTCCTGGTGCGGGTGGGCGCCGAGGCGACCGCTCCGCGGGGGCCCGTCGTGGTCGGGACCGACCTCCGACAGCCCGTGGAGACGGTACTGGGCTTCGCCTTCGAAGAGGCCGCGCGGCGCCGCTCCCCGATCCACGTCGTGTACGCGCAGCAGCTTCCGCTGTTCGCCGGCCTGGGCCCCGCCATGGTCCCGGACGTCCGCCTCGCCGTGGCCCCGGAGATCGAGCGCTCGCTCGACGACCTGCTGGAGCCCTGGCGCGCGAAGTACCCCGAGGTCGGGACCGAGGCCCGGGTGGTGCTCGGTTCGGCCGGCCTCGAACTGGTCGGGGCGGCGGCGGGCGCCTCGCTCGTGGTGGTGGGCCGGCGCACCCGCCATTCGACCCTCGGTGCGCACATCGGCAGCGTGGCCCACGCCGTGGTGCACCACAGCCCGGTGCCCGTGGCCCTCGTGCCGCATGACTGAACGCGTGCCGCATGCGCAGAACGGGAGGGGCGCCCGTCAACCGTGCGGCCGGGGCGGGCCGACCGGCGGTGCTCTCCTTCCGGCCCCGTCACCGGGTCGGACGGCCGTCCGGCGTCCCGGACGGACACGGGGCTCATGGTCCCTCCCCGCGCAAGGTCTTCAGGCGCCGGCGGTACTCCTCCTCGTCGATCTCACCGCGTGCCAGCCGCTCGCCCAGGATCTGTTCGGCCGAGGCGGTGGGCCGGGGCACTGACGGCCGCTCCGGGGAGCGGCCCAGGGTGCGGAAGAACATCACCGCGAGGGTGATGAGGAGCCCCCAGAACAGCACCATGCCGGCGGACATGGCGAACCAGCCCCATCCGTTCATGCCGTTGCCGTACCAGAACATCATCGCCGCTCACGCTCCCGGCCGTCGGACCGGGCGGGAGTCGGGCACCCCCGCCTCCGGTCCGCCGTCACCTCCAAGGTGCCCGGCCGGGAACGTTCGGCACAGGGCCGACCGGCCCTCGACCGGAGGCCGGCCGGTCTCGGCCGGCCCCGTCCGGCCGGCGACCGGGAGTCTCCGCGGCCCGGAACGAGCGCGTCGCTCCCGGGCCACCGACGGCAGGGCGCCGCCGGGGTGTCTGTGGGCGCCCCCGGACCACCGGCGCGTTTCTCCCGACCGCTTCCGTACGCGGGCACGAGGCCGGTCCGGGTCGGTCAGGAAGTGGTGGCGCCCGGCTGGTACGGGGCACCCAGGAGTTCGGCGAGCCCCCGACGGGTGGCGGCGATGACGACGCGGTCCTCGGGGCGCAGGACGTAACCGGGATGCAGGTCCCACAGCAGTTGGGGGGCGTCCCCGACCTGGTGCGAAGAGGCCAGGTCGGGGCGGCGGGCCGTGGGGGCGGCGGTGTCCAGGGCGAGGACGCGCCAGGCTCCCGGACGGAAGGCGTCGGCGACCGTGCGGCCCTCGAACTGGGGATGCCCGGCCACCAACAGGGCGGCGAAGAGCAGCACCTTGCGTTCGACGGGGATGGCACCGAGGATCTGGCGGCCCATCATCGCGCCGGCGAAGGCGGGCGCCGCGAGGTGGGAGACGCTCCGGCTGCGGGTGAGGGCCCGCGGGTGCGCGGCGCGCAGCGTGCGGTAGACGGCGGTGGCGAAGTCGTCGTCGTAGAGGCGCAGGGCCACGCGCAGATCGGGCTTGACCGAGCGGGCGTACAGCGCGGCTTCCAGATTGGTGGTGTCGGAGCTGGTGAGGGCGAGCAGGGCGTGCGCCCGGTGGATCTTGGCGGCTTCCAGGACGCCGTCCTCGGTGACGTCGCCGAGGACGACGGGGATGCCGTGGCTGCGTGCCAGCGGGATGCCGCGGGCGTCCGGATCCTCCTCGACGCAGACGACGGGGATGTCGAGCTCCCGGAACCGGGCGAGGACTCGGGTGCCGATCTTGCCGAGGCCGAGGAGGACGACGTGGCCGGACAGGCCCCGGGGCGGGCGGCTCAGCGCACCCGCTGCGCGGAAGGTGCCGAGCGCTTCCAGGGCACCGGCGACGAGGAGGGGGAGCAGGGCGAGGCCGACGAGCCCGGAGAGGAGTTGGAGGACCTGGTGGGTGACCGACGCGTCGATCGCGGGATCGTTGATCGCGAAGAGGTCCAGCAGGGTGATGTACGCGGCGTGCACGGGGTCGGAATCGGTGAGCAGCGTGGTGGTGAGCGTCAGCGCGAACACGGAGGCGACGATGCCGACGAGCGCCCACCGCAGGCGGCTGGAGAAGAGCTCGCGCAGCGGTGCCCCCCGACGTGCCCGACGCCGGGAGGACAGGGAGGGGCCGGCGTACCGGACGGTCTCCAGGACCACGCTGCCACGACCGCTGGCGCCCGCCACGGCCCTGTCGTCGGGCAGGAGCAGGGGTCCCTGGGTGCCGCTGGACTCCGAGCCTTCGGCACCCGCGGGGTCGGAGGTGGTGGAGGACAGCAGGGCCAGGGTGCACAAGCCGGGGTCGGGCACCTCGTCCCGTCCGGGCGGGGTGCGTTCCGCGGCGCGCAGGAGCACCCCGTCGGCCTGGACGATCTTGCTGGTGCCGGCGACGGCGGTGGCGGCGAGCGCGGGGGCCGCCGTGTCCGCGTCGGAGAGGACGGTGGTGGAGGCGTCCAGGACCGCCCGGTCGCTCTCGGGGCCGGACAGCAGTGCCGCCTGGTCGAGGAGTTCCTCCAGGTGCTGCCCGAGCTTGCGGTTGTACATGCGGACCACGAGCCGCAGACCGGGGCTGAGCCGGCGGGCGGCGAGCGCGGCACGCAGATTGGTCTCGTCGTCCTCGTAGAGCAGGGCCAGGGCCGCCGCCCGGTCCACTCCGGCCCGCAACAGCGCCGCTTCCGTGGGGGAGGAGGACATGACGTCACGCGGGTGCGGGGCGCCGGTGACCGGCTCGTCGGTCCGACGCAGCAGTCGGGCCGCCCGGATCAGCACGGCGGAGCGGCCGGTCGCTCCGGCCGGGTCGCCGGGGGCGACGAGCACGACGCGCTGGCGGTACACGTCCCGCAGTTCGGCGGCGAGACGGTGTGCGAGACCGTCGTCGCCGCAGACGACCATGTGGCCGCCCTCCTGTGGCTGTCCGATGTGCTGGTGCGGTAGCACGGTCACGATTCCCCCGGTGTCGAATGGGACCCGCCCGATGGCACGGGCGGATCAAGTGTCGATCATCGTTGCTCCTCGACCGTCACCACCCTTCTGCGGGGTGGAGGGCGACGCCCCCCGTGCGTCCCCGCGCCTCGGGGATGCCCCGACCCCGACGGCCCGTCCCGTTGGTGACGAACTCCGGCTCTTAGGCGACCACTTCGCACCGGACGGCCAGCACCGGACCCGCCCTGTGGGGACCGGGAGACCAACCCGCGCGGAGCCCACCGGAGCCCCACCACCCTTGTTGCCCACCATCGTTCCACCGGCCGGCACGGGCGTTCACTACAGGTCCTCGGCACACTTCCGCGCTCCTCCCTGCCGCATGCCGGCGCCGTTCCGCCCCACCGCGGGAACAACGGCAGGGAGCGGGCGCCAACCGGCCGAACGTCGAACGCTGTTCCACGTCCGGCCCGGTGACGCACCGTCTCCTTCCGCGGCGGCCCAGGAGGCCGTGAACGACATCCGCCCCTTCCAGGCAAAGCGGTCCGCGCCCGACCGGCCGAGCGGGACCTGCTCCGGACCGTGGAACGTCGGGACCGCGGGGAGTCGTCGTCGAAGCCTCGGGCCGCGCCGAGGACAGCACTCCGCACAACCCCGCACTGAACGAGCGTTCAGGAACCGCACCCACTGCCGGCCCTCCCCACCCCACCCTGACGCCGCGACGCGCACGGGCGTTCTCGTGCGGGTCGCGCACGAGTCCGTCGACGACGAGGAGCGGTCCCGACCTTCGCCACAGCGCACCGACGCACCGGGCGCCGCACGGGCGCCTCCCTCCTGGCTCTTGCCGCGGTCCACGCCGCCCGGGTCGCCCAGATCGGCACGCTCATGCTCGAAGACTTCGACATCGGCAACCGGTGGCTGGCCATCGCCGGCCGCGTCCGTCCCCTCGACGACCTCACCCCGAAGCCGTTGCTGGACTGGCTGGAGCACCGGCGCACCCGCTGGCCGAACACGGCGAACCTCCACCTGTTGATCAACAACCAGACCGCGAACAGGACCACCCGAGCCAGCAATCACCGGATCAGCGCCGCGATGCGCGGACAGGCCGCAACGCTGGAGCGGCTCCACGTTGACCGACAGCTCGAAGAAACAATGCCCCAGGGTCCGGATCGGCTCCACCTCGCCGAGGTCTTCGGGCTCGACGAGAAGATCGCCGTGCGCCACGCCGACTCGGCCCGTCAGCTGCTTCTGGCCTCGCCCGGTGAAAACCCCGGTGGGACCGTCAGAGACGCCGGATAGAGTCCGGTGACGTCCGCATCAAGGAGGGGAGACCGTGGCCCTCGACGCCGTTGAGGCGATCAGTCAGCTTCAAGACCCAAGTTCCGCCAAGCGCCGCTCGGCCGCGAAGCGACTTCGAAAGCTGGGCGACCCGTCCGCTGGTCCTGCCCTGCTCGAAGCCCTGAAGAATGAGGTGAGGGATTCGCGGACCTGGGAAACCCAGTACCAGATGACGATGGCACTCGGTACCTGCGGCTCCCCGTCCGACCTCCCCCACCTGCGAGACCTCGTCCTTCAGCGCGAAACCCTCCATGCGGTTCACACGGCCGGGGGTGATGCCATCGTCCGGCTGAGCTACGGGGAGCACTCCCACGACGAGGCCATCGGCTGGTGCCTGAGCACCGGTGACGAGACGCTTGTGGGCGGAGCGTTGCAGGCTGTGGCCGTGCTCCGACTTGTGCCGAAGCAGGAAACCGTGACCCGCGTCCTCGACTTCGTCGAAGCCAGACCCCCACACGACGGGATCTACTTCTGGCCCGCAGTCGCCGCGGCCGGCTGGACGGGGCAGCGAGTGCACGACTTCCTCACTGCATGCATCACCGGCCCCCGATCCGATGTCGCCGAAGCCGCCACTGACTCCCTCGCCGGGAACTACGGCACCCACCGACCTCTGTAGCTGGCCCCGCACCCCAGGTTCGGCGGGAACTCGCGGGTCGGTCCGTGTGCATCAGCCGGGCGGATCCGTGGGTTCGGCCGGATCCGTGGGGTGGACTGCGAGGCGGCGGGCTTCCGCGGTGACCTCGGCATTGACCTGGTCCACGGTCCTGTCGCCGTATTCGAGGATGTCGTACTCGTCGTCGAGCTCAGCGAGACGCTCGGTCAGGGGCAGGTCATGTCCGTGGCGCTGGTGGATCCGGAAGGCGAACTCCCGGGGCGTGAGCTCTCCGGCGAGCACGCGGCGTGCGAGGGCTCGGGCGGCGGCTTCCTGACCGGCCTCGCTACCGACCGGATGGAAGGCGAGGTCGAGTTCGTCGAGTGCGGCGGGAAGCAGGTCGTGCACGTCGTAGTCCGCCTCGGCGCGCGTGCAGGCGGCGAGCATGCGAAGGCCCGGGGTGTCGAGTCCGGCGACGAGCGCACCACAGGCGGCATTCACCACGTCGCTCGCGCGGATTTCCCCCATGCTCCAGAGAGCGGCATGGTCCTGGAGAGCGATTGCTGCTGCCTCGGTCGACGTCACTCGCTCATGATTCCCTCCCCGGTGCGTCCAGGTCGACCAGATTCCATCGAAGGCGCTGTTCAGCGGCCTGTTCCAGCCGGGCTCGTGCGGAGTCCGCAGCGCCGCGTCCTTCGACCCGCGCAGCCGGCTCATTTCGTCGATCGGGCACTCGATCACCCGACCGGTCATCCGGTGGACCCCGGCCCTGTGCCGCAGCTCCAGGAACAGGAAGTACGTGGTCAGCGCCTGGGAGCGCCCCAGCCGGGTGCCGCTCGGCGAAGCCCGCAGCACCTTCCCGAAGGACGCGTCGGCGTCAGACGGCTCCATCTCCCACAGCGGCCGGCCGAACCAGGACCGCGTCTGCTCCAGGGGCCCGACGCCCCCACGAACCGTGCCGTCCGCCGGCCCCGCCGAGGCCCGCGCCGGCACGAACCCCGCCAGCACGTCGGTCTCGAACCGCTCCAGCTCCTCCGCCGTCGCCAACGGCCGGACAACGCACAGGTCCCGTACGACAGCCGGCGCCAACCCGAGCCCCCTCACCTTCAGCCAGATCGCGAACCGATCGGACACGGTGAGAACGCTTCAGGAATCCCGAAGCCACGTCAGCCCGCGAACAACTGCCGGGGAGAAGACGAACCCCCTGACCACGGGGTCGTGGACTCAGCACCCCTCAGCGCAACTCACGGGATGTCGCGCGATCCGTCTTGAGGGTGCGGCACCGCACGACGCCCACGCCCAGGACTTCGCGTCGCCCAAGGGCCACGCGACGTCGGTGGGCTGACCCCGGCCGCATGGGCTCGTGCGTCGCCACGGGGGCCTGCGGCCGTTCGGCCCCAAGAAGTCGGCCCGAACGGTAGCGGGGCGTGTCGCCCCGCACGGTCCGGGCGGACGGCGCGCAGAGTGCCGCTATGACACGTACCCGTACGGCCGGCCTGGTCACCGCCGCCCTCCTCGCGCTGGTGTCGGCCGCCGCCCCCGCCCTCTCCGCCCCACCGGCCGGGACCGCCACCACCCACCCTCCCCGTGCTTGTCCGTCGACGCCCCGGGGCGTCGACGGACAGGCGGCGCGCATCACCCACCTCGTACGGAAGACCCGCAAGGACCTGGGGCTGAACGCCGTACTGGCCAAGGTGACCGTGCACGGGCGCGAGGTCGTCACCACGGCGGCCGGCGAGTCGATGACCGGAGTGCCCGCCACGACCGACATGCACTTCCGTGCCGGCGGGGTGGCGATCCCCTATCTGACGAACGTCCTGCTGCAACTCGTCGACGAAGGCCGCGTCGACCTCGACGCACCGGTGTCCCGGTGGCTGCCCCGGCTGCCGCACGGCGACGAGATCACACTGCGCATGCTCGGCAGCTCCACTTCCGGCTTGTACGACTACGTGACCGACCCCGGCTTCCTCGCCGCACTCCACGAGGACCCGTTCCGACAGTGGAGCCCGCGCGAACTCCTCGCCATCTCGACCGGGGAGCCGCTGTGGTACGAGCCGGGCACCAACTGGAACTACTCCCACGCCAACTTCGTGATCCTGGGCGCCGCACTGGAGCGGATCACCGACACCCGCTTGGACCGGCTCCTCGAACAGCGCGTCTTCCGCCCGCTGGGCCTGCGGGAAACCCGCAACTCCTTCACCCCCGCCATGCCGCGGCCCGTGCTGCACGCCTTCACCGACGAGCGAGGCACGTACGAGGAGTCCACCTTCTGGAACCCCTCCTGGACCATCGCGCCGGGCGCGGTGCTCACCTCGGACATCTGTGATCTGGGCCGATCCGCCGAGGCCATCGGCACGGGCCGGTTGATCTCACCGGCGTCGTACCGGACGCTCCTCGATCCGGGCACCGTCGGGAAGGGCGGCCCCACCGCCACCTGCCCCGCGACGGTGTGCCGGGCGCAGACCGCAGAGGCGCACTACGGACTCGGGGTGGTCGTCAAGGACGGCTGGATCTTCCAGAATCCGTTGTTCTCCGGCTACGGCGAAGTGATGGCCTACCTGCCCGCCGAGGGTCTGGCGATCGCCGTGGCAACGACCACGGGACCGGAGTCCCCCCAGGGCAACACCGCACAGACGGTGGCGTCGCGCATCGCCGCCGCCCTGGCTCCGGGCCATCCGCTCTTCGCCTGACGGAGCACCGCGGGAAGGGAGTCGGACGCCCCCTCCCCCGTACCGGCCGCTGCTCGCGCAACATCGAAGCCCGTGCACCGCATGCCGGGCGGTGGGCGTACGAGGCCACCGGGCAGGGCACGGGAGCCGCCCGTCGAGATCCCTCCCGCCGCGGGGACGTCCACGCCGGGGCGCGGCATCCGGGGCGACGGCTCCCGCACCC